>JAPLEO010000022.1:33779-46455 GCA_026391125.1 Bacteroidota bacterium | reverse complement strand
ATCGTTTGCTCCAATTACATAAAACCTCATATTAGCAGCAGATATTTTGATGCTTTATTCATCAATTCCAAGATTTTTATGTATTTCTCGCATTTCGTTTGCAAATGCAATACTTTCAAAGACAGCATTCCGCTTATCTTCAGGTAAACAATGAATACAAGTTGGATATTGAATGTCTTTATAATGGTCTTTACATTGAGGACACAATTCCATATTGTATAGGTCATAACTTGAAGCACATCTTTTGCAAGCTGTTATTGTGTCTTCGAATGATAGATATTTGATGTCATCATTAAGATAAAGTAAAAATGCCTCTTTCTCTATCGTTGCAGCATCATTAAGTACTGCATACTGTCTTTGCAACAAATATCTGACACTCGACAGGTTATGGTTATTTTTCCATCTTTTTGATATAAAGCACTTATCTCGAACTTCAATAGCACCTTCATTCTCAAGAAAGATTGAAATAAGTTCATCAACTGATTTATGAACTGGCTCATGAAATTCGTTCTTACATTCTGTGCAACGATATTGCGGGATTTTTCTTACTCTTTTATTAGGATTACTACTCTTGCAATTTGGGCACAAAGGAGTGGGCACATAATCATAATCTTTCAGTATGTGACTTCTAAATTCAGAATTATCAATTTGAGGATTAGTATTGATGTAATCTTTGGCATATACCCTTCTTATTTCTGTTAGATACTCGGAATATTTTCTAGGATGAGAAAGATGCTGTATTATTAATGTCTCCTTGCTATTACATATTTGACATTTGTCTTTAATTAATTTAGCCCTTCTTTCTTTCCAGTCCTTTGTATTCCAAGATTTTTTTCCTTCTTCGAAACCCTTCCAATATTGCTCTTGTGCAGATTCAACTCCAATTTCGCCACTTGCCAGCTTGTCCCTTAGTTCTATTCGTTCGCTATATGTCAACATTTTGATACTTGGGTTACTCGTTTTTAAAGATAGTTTCCATTAAACTTGCTGCTAACGTTTTTCGGCTTGGCGATGTGGCGGAAATCGAAGCACAAAAATTCAGGTTTGCACCAAAGTTCAATCGAAGAACTGAACTTGAGTTTAGCACTTCAGCCGCCATATTTCCAAACCGATGTTTGTGGCTGCCTTTCTTGTCATACTATGAGTTTCCCTTTTAATAATGCTTCAGCAAATTCTTCTTTGCCAAGTTGATTTTTAAGTGTCAAAACATATGAGTATGGACTATTTCGTTTTGTTTTTTGATATTCAATACCTTTAAGAGTCAACTTACCTGCTGCAACTGCTACAAGACCAACTCCTGCAACAACCCAACTAAGTTCAGAGGCAAACGATGGAACGGAAAGAGCCATCAACGTTAGTCCAGTATCAATTTTTAATGATTTATAAATTCCTTCAATATCTTTTGTCGCTCGTTCTATTGCATCTTTTCTGAAATGCAGAGCATCTTTAAGAGACTGTTCATCTTGTATTTGATATAAGTCTTTTACAAGTTCATTAATGTTCAAATAAAATTGTTGACGCTCGTCCTTATAGTTTTTTCTAAAATCAATAATTTGTTTTGATGTTATAGCTTCAATATTCTTAGGAATTACTGATTGAATTACCATTGCTGCCAATGTCTCGCTTATGTCATTAGTTACACTTTCTTTTTGGGCTTCTCTTACTATTGTCTGAAAATTTGGGTCATCGGAAACAATTGGTATTGATTTTTTTGTGGCAATACAATTTGCAAGTCTCGACATATATAGTGCGCCTGTAATTGAGTCAAACTCTATCCAGTCTTCAAACTCAACGGATTTTTTTTTAATAGGCAAATTCAATTTTGGAAGTTCTTCTAAAAGTTCTCTACCCATCTTCATCACATGAATAGAATATGTGTCTGTCGGTTTTACAAATTGGGAAACTCTCTGAAATATCTGCTTTCGTTTGTTCTCGTCCACTAGCTCTGTTCTTGCATACTCAATAAATTCGTGAGCAATTTGGTCTGCATAATATCCAGGTCTTACACTTCTAACGAACAAATTTTCGTCACTTGTTGCAGTATCATTAATTCTCTCTATTAAATCTACTTCTTCTAGTAAGTCGTCACTTGGAACAATCCTGTCTATTCCGTCATAATACAAAGCTGCTAATTTCAACCAATTATGGTCATGAAAATTAATGTGGGGATAGTATAAAGCTCGTCCAAAAGGTATTGTCATTGTTTTCGTTTTTACGGTTTCCACCAATACTTAAATATACTAACTCCATTTTATATTATAAATTTTTCACTAGGGTTTAATGAATTAACAATCAACTTTATTATTGAGTAAGTATCTTCAATGGTGTTCCATATACCCAAAAAACGAGGGGTTTATAGAAAGTAGATATTAAAAATACGCATTCAAATAAGCCCTTCATCTGAAAAACTATAAAACTTCCCTACATCAGATGTGAGGATAATATGGTCTACTAAATTGATATCCAAAAGCTGACCTGCTTCCTTTATTTTCTGAGTTAAAGCTATATCCTGATTTGAAGGTGTGAGATTTCCAGATGGATGGTTGTGAGCAATGATAATATTACAGGCTACAGATTTCAGAGCAATAGAAAATAGCAATCTCAGGTCTACTACAGTTCCTGTGATTCCACCTTCTGAAAGCTTATAACAACCAATTACTTTATTGGCTCTATTCAGGTACAGAACAACAAAGTGCTCTTTTAAAGCAATGGTATTCTCTGGAATAAACTCCTTTAATACGTTATAGGAGTCCAAACTTGATTTGATAATTGGATGGTTTGAAATTGCTGGACGATAAATCACTTCAATTTCAGAGACATTTTCGACATTTTGAGCATTCATATTGATTAGTTTAAAATGATACATTGATTTGAAAATATTTGTAAGGGTATATTTTGCCATTTATGAAGTAGCTGATTCTATGTTGCTTGTGATGGAATACAGCATCTACATAAACATGGGAGTTTACAGAAAGTCCTTCAGCAGCAATAATTGCCAATACTCTAAATGGGGTATATAAGATTTTAATTCTTCCTTTAGTGTTAATGACCAATAGGCAGCTATCAGTCACAAATCGTAATCTTAAAGGTTCACTCATATGGATAAAATGAAAAAGTCCTGTAAGTATTACCCTACAGGACATGTGACTAATTTAAATACCAGTTATAAACTTTATTTTGGAGAGCAAAACGAATCTGCTCAATGAAATGGTAAGCATTTACACTCCTATCTAGAAAGTTATCTATGTAGGTGCTTTTATTTGCTCCTGTGAAGAGATTATACAACCTCCATAGATTAATAGTGCCATTTTCATTCTTGCAGAAGCTACTATCTCTGTAGAAGTCCTTACAAATCATACCAACTTGAGAATCTCCTAATAGCATAGAAGGTATTTCACCTTTCTTATTATTTGGCAGATGTTGAAACATTCTGCATTTTCCAATAAGAGTAGCAAACTGTAACTCAGTTAAGCTGTACTTAGTAAGTTGTTCCATTTGCCTTAGATGGTAGTTAGGATTATACCTTTCAATGAGTGTTCTAATGCAGCCTTTTAATTGACCAATTGAATTGACCTTCAAATCTGCCATGTAGCCATCAGTCCAAACACACAGATTGGTACATACCTGATTCTTAAATCCAATGAATACTTTGAAGTGTTCATCAGCTCCTTTCTTTTTATAAAGATTGTCCAGGCTATAAGCTTTAACTCCACCAATAGTTAATGAGAGTCTGTTTCCATCTATTTCATCATAGATGGTAGGAATCTCTATAATAAAAGCCATCCTCTCATAATAAAGAGTCTTTTCATGGTCTAATAGCTCATTTGCAGGCTTCAATTTTGCATCTGGAATTCTACCCTTTATAGGATGAGAAAGCCTGATATTAGGGCTTAAAATGGTTTCATGACCATATATATCCTCAACCACTTCATTGGTCACTTTGATAAAATCATGGTGGCTTATTACTGGTTCATTATCCATAATAAAAACTGGGATAATATGGTGTTCACTTAATTCATCCAATGATATTTCAACTGTATTGGCTTGAATGAATGGCTTATCTGTGCTAACATCTACAGATTGAATAAATGGTATTCCAATTACTTCATGTTCTATAAAGGAAGTATCACTATGATTGAGCAGCTTTATGTTTTCCATTTGGCTTAACATTTAAAGGGTCAGTTAAATTGGTGGGATTTGGTAGCTTTTCTAATTCAGCACGTTTTACTGAAAAAGCTGTGAGGATGGTAGAATCATCCACTGGTTTTTGATAGTATAACTGTAAAAGCTCATCAAGACTCTTACAATCATTGATTCTTTCAAATACATCTTCTGTATTCATCTCCTTTTCCCCATCATTGCACCATTCCAATATCTTCTTACCAGTTTCAGAAGTGATAACAAATTCTGGTTGTCCTTTAAAAATGGATGTTCTATCCTTAGTGGCAATAGCATTGTTCTTGATGTCAATTTCAAAGACCAATGTGAATTCATAATCCATTCCATCCCTTGTTACTCCCTTCAATCCAACCTTCTCAGGAACTTGTTTGCCATTCTTTTCAGATAAAACATATTCCTGTTTAGAACGAATTGTTCCAATAATATGGATAGGACTTTGTAGGATGTAATTAACAAAGGCATTGTGCCTTGGAGTTAGTTTACTCCAATTGGTATAACTGTTGCCAGTCATTTTACTGTGAGCTTCCAAAATATTCATCCACTCATGTGTGATACTGTCAAGAATCACAACATCCATGCCTTCATTAACACATAACTGAATGGCTTCAATATACCTTTCAGGTGTAAAGGGTTCTTCTACATGGAGAACATTATACTTACCAAGGTGGGAGTATAATTCAGAAGAGTGATTCTCTGTGTCAATGACTGCTATTTTTGTCCAATCATTACATAATCCAAAAGCAATTAGTAATGATGAATAGGTCTTCCCAGCCCCACTAGGTGCTTGAAGAGCCATTTTAATTTTGGCATTCTTTCTGCTAGCTTTAATTAACTGCATAAATTATTAATTTGAAATGTTTAAAATAAAAAAGCAGGACATATGCCCTGCCTTTTAGAGTGTGTGTGTGTTGATGGTTAATCTTCCTCCATCATGGAAACCTTTGAAATACCAATTGGTTCTTTTTCTCCAACTGGTTGATAAGCCCAACTATAAGCCAATGCCATTACCTCACCAGTTTTGGGATTAATGAAATCATATGGCTCTGCTTCTACTCGAACAATCTCTCCCTCAATTTGAGTTCCAAGAATGGATTGTGCTACTACTTCATCAAATGTGGAAGGGATTGAACACCTTCTTCTTGTAGCATAGAATTTACCAGTGTCTTGGGATTGGACTAATTCCACCTTGCCAGACAACTCAAGGGTTACAAATGTTCTTTCATCCTTTGTTTTACGTACTACGTAATTTGTTACTGTTACCATCTTTTGTATTTTTTGTGATGAATAATAGATACACCAAAGTGTTGGTGTATAAGTGCTCTTGATTTCCTCTATAACTTAAATAGGGGGGTATACCAAGACTGCTCAGACGTGGAGTAGGGTATTGGGGGGAGTGGACTCTAGAAAGTCTTATACAGAAAAAAGTGGAGGGGGGTACTTTTTAGAAGGGGGTATCAAAAAGAATGTGGGTATAAAAATGGAACACCTATATGTCGATGTCTATTATGTCGATTAATTTTAGTCTAAATTAATAGCATTTACAATTGGGTATTTCACTCCAAAGTTTACCACTCATTTCACTCGATAGTTTACCAGTATTAAAATCCAAAGTTTACCATTTGTATTTACGATTGAAAATAGTACCATATTTCAGTTGAAAATCGTACCACCTGAGTAAATAATTAATTTGTTCCCTTGGAATAACTATATAATGTTCATTCCATAAATGCTAATAATTAGTATGTCCCATATAAAGAGTTATAACTGATAAGTCAATCTTATATTCAGGCAGTAATATAGCTTTATAGATGTTCATACAAATCAAAAGGGTATTAAAAAATGTGGCACAAACGACATCGACATTATTGGTGCTGAATATGTCGAATGTGCCACTTTCATTCCTATTCTTTGGCAATAAATACAAACCTTCCTGCTGATAGTCTTTCTATTTGATACCCATAATTTTTCATTCTTTTAGAAAATGCCTTATTACTTATATTCTGATAGTAAGATTCTTTACAGTATGCTCTAAATTGCTCGTATAAAGTTTTAAGAGGCATTTTTTCAGAAGTAGATGTATTATATCCAGAATCTTCAATGAACAAATTAACAGAATCACTTTCCTTTTTAAAGTTTAGGACAGCTTCATCAATCTGAGGACATTTTGAGAAATTTTGCTGAACTAACAATCTAGTCAATCCTAATAAAACCCAATTCAATACTCCAGGCAATTCATTTTCCCTTATTTTATTAGCCAACCCAATATCCATTTTATCTTTAGCAATTGTTTGGTCAAATTCAATAATCAGAAATCTTCTAAAGAAACCATGATTGTGCTCAACATCTGAAGGAAGTTCATTCGCATTAAACATGAATCTGGCATAGTTGCTCAGGATAAAAGATTTTTCTCTAATCTGCCTAACTGCAATTGGCTCACCAGAAATAAGGGTCTTAAATTCTGTGGTATCCATTTTTGTAGAAATCTCACTTGCATAATTCAACAATTTATCAGCAAGTAATGGCTTTGAATAAGAATTAGGATTTGTTAAGGTTTGCAGTGATACATAGCTCATATTCTCATTACCCAATAATCCAGTGATAATATCAAAGAACACACTTTTGCCATTGGCTCCTGAGCCTAATAGGATTGCAGCCTTTTCTAGTTTCAAAACAGAGTTCTTTATAAAAGTGTATCCTATGAATTCAGCTAGAACATGCTGCTTCTCTTTTATAGGAAGAACTTCATTTAAGTATTTCATAAAAAGTGGAGCTTCTGCATTCTCATCATAGGGGAACCCAAGCTTATACATCATAAAATCATCTTTATCATAGGGCTTAAGATATTGCCTATCCTTATTAACTACATAGGTTCCATTACAAAGATTAATCTTTGTCTCATTAGGGGTTGCATCTGTTGTTTTGAAGTAGGCAGAATGTGTAAACTGATTGACTAAAGAGTTTCTGAAAGTAAAATGTTTTGCTGTCAATGATTTAACACCAATATTTTCAGCTGCTTTGCCAAGAAAGTCTCTCAATTCATCAGTGCCAATCTTGACCCAATATTGACCATTAAATGCAATAAAACCACCTTGGTATTCAGCAATGTCCCAATCATGTTGTTTTGCTATTTTCTTTACAAAGTCAGATGTTATTACCACTAAATCCTTATCACTTAAGGCTATACCTTCATCAAGACCAGCAGCTTCTGCAGGACTAACAGCTTTTATATGCTGTAGTAGCTCCTCTAAAATCTTATCTACACTTTTCATTTGCTGTGCACATACTTCTACTTGTTCTACATTTGGTTGAAGTTGTAGAGAGGTTTTACCCCCCTCTACATTTTTATCTTCAATTACCATTTCATTATTTATCATACTAAGAGTTTAAGGTTGATTGAATATTAACTAAAGACTTTTCATTGGGAAATTCTCTTACCTGTATATTAACAGGCCATTCCACTATATCTCCACCATGTCTATCCTTTAGTCCCATTTTCTTAGAAAGTGATGTACCCATTTGCTTTACAAAAATGGCAACATCTGTATCCTTTAAATCCTTAATAATCCTTTCAACCCATTCTAATTCACATGGTCTATATTTCCATATTCCATTATCATTACCACTTTCACCACCTATTATACACCAATGGAATAATTTCAAAGTATCTGCATATTTAGAAAAATCTAGCTCTCCCAGCAGTGGTTCTGCACTAATGAATCTTGTTTTAGCTGGTATACTTGCCAATTCTTCAATTCGATGCATATATTTCTGACTTTCTACAGATACACCCAACCAAACATTATCCCAACCATCACCCCAATCATCAGGTAAACACTGTAATATCCTTTCTGGTCTCTTAGTAAGAATCTGCCAACTGTGTTGTGGAGTTTGCCTAATAATATCCCATGCATCTTCTCTCCATAAATCAGCATCCGCAACAAAAAAGTCACTCCAACTGCAAGTAAAAATCTTTTTACCTTTTTCCCACTTCAGTGCTTGCTTAAAGGTGGCATCTGAAGTTCTCTTAACAGTTGTAGGGTCTTGACCATACTTATGTTTATCTCTGTACATATAACAGAACTTACATCCATCACTAACCTTATGACATCCTGTCCAAAAATTGACTGTATTGTCTGTCCATTCTATTTTAGTATTTGCTGCCATGATTGTCTTTTAAATTTAAAATTCTTAAATCGTTATTACCATTCTCAATTATTTGTTCTTCGTGCTTAAATAATTGGACTACTTCTCCATTTACTATATAGTATTCCAAATAGTCCGCAGAGTATGTTTCAATGTCGTGAATTAACATAAATTCAATTGATGGAAAAAGTTTAGATAAGGACTTTACTAATTTAAGCCCGTGCCCATTTACTGTTAGAAAGTGTAACTCCTTTTTTTTATCTTCCCAACATTCAGCAATACCCTTACAATCCCAATTTTGAATACACCATTGAATACTTAATTCTTCATTTTCTTCCAGCTTACTAGGAATTGGATTAACCCTAGACAGAGCAAATTGATTTACCTCTTCATTATGTGGAGAATGATTTAGATTCTTGTTCTTTAAAAATCTCATCACTTTATTAACCTCACTATTTGTACCGTTAATTTTTAATCGGTTAAAATATTGTTCGCTCATATATGTATATATTAAATTTAAAATATTTATTGTTCTTTCACATCCTTTTTTCAAGTGCTGAAAGATTAAACACCTTTTATGAAGTGGTGGTGATTTGTTATTGCTTATTTTCATTTGATTAATTTTATAATGCAAATGAACATAGCAATGCCTATTCCAGATAGTCTAAATAGTCTCTGGACTAATAATGAAACTCAATGGTGTAGGGGATTAGTCTTCTTTGCGGAGTATTTTGCTTAAATCTACTTTATCACGTTTGGCTTCTTTTTTTGTTTCGATATTTAATAGATATTTCCCAAGTGTACCTTTATCAAAAACTTCACCTTCCTTTCCAATAAAATTAGATAATATGAAATTGATTAGCTCTTCTGGGGTGCTAGAAATATATGGGTCTCCCTTAGGTGTTGTTAGCATTGTAAGTTCAGAAAACATAGTAGCTAATGGGGTAGGTCCAGCATTCCATTTAATTTTACTAGAGCTAGTTATTATTGGTTTTTCAATTGTTTTGTCTTCAGGTGTTAAATAATGATATTTAAAAAATAGTTGAGATTTTAAATGATTTAAATCGTTCTTGAAAAATGAGAATTTGCCATTTAATATAGGAAGCTTATCTAATTGTTTTATTTGCCATTCGATTTCAGCTAAAACCCTTTTGAGAATAAGTACTTGCCCTTCTGTAGTATTATTTTCTCCAATCCTTTCGTCAATTATTTTTATTATACCATTTATCTGACTTTTAGATACATTTTTAATATAATCGAACTTAGACTCTTCATCTTTTGGGTCTGCAAATTCTCCATTGTTAAGTTTACTCAATGGTTCAATTACACCTTCAAACTCCTGGTCATAAGCATATTTTATTTTAAACTCATCTGCATAGAAACAATTCAACTGTAATTCAGATTTGTAATTCGAAAGTTTGGTGTAGTATTCAAAAAGACTTGTCATGATATGGGTAATTTATGCTGCATTACTAATGAAATTATCCTAATTGTCGTTTAAAAACGATTTTAGAAAAAAATCAAAAAATATTTACTGAAAAGTACAGTAAAACAGCAATAAACTTCACTAGTTTATTTAAATTAATTATATTTGTATTGTAGAAGAAAGAACAAATCCTCTGAGTAGCAAAGAGCTACTTTTTTACCAGAATTGAAGGATGCTTAACAATTACTGTTAAGTACTTTTTACAAAAACAAGATTAGCGGGAGTTAAAAAGTCTAGGCTAATTATGTATCATCTATAACCATTGATTTTTCATGGTTGTAGGTAATACTTAGTTTCCCTTTTCCAAACATTCTCCTCTTGGTTTTTGTCCATTTTTTTCCAATAGTGGCATGATACAAGCTATTTAATAAAAATGTGGAATTGTGGCTTCTGATTGATTAGGATGAAACTGTGGTCAATTGGATATAGATATCGTTAAAAAACTTGCTCTAACTCAAGGGTGTTAACAAGTACCTCCACCAAACAAAGGTTACAACAACGATACTCTCACGAAATTATAGATACTCAGCTTACAAAGGTAGCCTTTGTGGATGTTAAGAAGGTTGAGTATTAGGGGACGTGGAGCCACAGATTTCCAGAGCAGGAAAGTTGTCATGATTAAAGACTTCCTGAATAACGACATCTCTTTTTCGAAGCACTTTTATGTATTATCTATTATGTGGTAGTAGGGCTAAGAAAAAACAGGTGGAGGGGAAGACCCTTGGTATGTTAAGGCATCAAAAAATCATATAAAAATGAATTAAAAACAGAATCACTTAGCATATATGGAGTGAATAAATCTAAATTAAAATGACAACAACAATTAATGAAAAATGGTTACCAGTTAAAGGATATGAAGGGTTTTATGAAATATCAGATACAGGAAAAGTGAATGGAATGGATAGAATGGTAGTATCAAAAAAGGGGTTGACCAGAAAGAAAGGTAAATTAATAAAAATAAGGGTAAATAATGATGGTTATATTGAAGTAAGACTTTCAAAAGATAGTAGAACTACCACCACATTCATTCATATCCTAATAGCAAAAGCATTTATCCCAAATCCTCTAAACAAATTAGAAGTGAACCATATCAATGGTATAAAAGCTGATAACAGAATTGAAAATTTAGAGTGGTGTACCCATTCTGAAAATATGAAACATGCTTACAAAATGGGTCTATTGAAACCAATTAGTAAGCATGTAATTGATAATTGCACAGGTAAAGAATACTCAAGCATAAAAGAGGCAGCAATTGATTTGAATATTAATTACGGTACTTTCAGAAACTACCTAAATGGTAACATTAAAAACAAGACCTGTCTTGAATATGCTGCATAGTTGCTTTAAATCTTAGGTAGCTCTTTAGGAATATTAATCTGATGAGTATAATTCCTAAGTGCTGTTTCAGGGTTATTACCCATTAAAAAAGCTGTCATAACAGGTGTAATACCAGAATCAATACACCTACTTCCAAAAGTATGACGACAGGCATAGAGCACTCTATCCTCAATATTCAAGTGCTTAAGAATTGGCTTAAATATCCTTTTCTGGAAGTTATTATCATCTATAGCTAACTTCTTATAAGACTGAAATACCAAATCATCCTCTTTTTTACCTTCTATAACTGCTTTTAAAACTTCCAATAAATCAGAAGTAAGTGGTAAAATACGTTCCTTACCATTTTTCGTTTCCTTCCTAATTCTCATTGCAGCACTTGTTCCTTTTAAAGAACGTGCTAGTACTTCTTTAATCTGTATCTGCTTCTTTTTTACATCAATACTACTAACTCTTAAACCAATGGCTTCAGCATTTCGAACCCCTGTTTTGAATATGAAATAAATGAAAGGGTAATAATGTGAATGTTTAGAAGCTGAACACTTTGGAGTATATGTATCATTTTTAAAAGCTTCCAAAATTGAGGTAATTTCAACTTCTGTAAATGGTACTCTTTTCTGCTCTTTAACTTTCTTTACTTTTTTAGGATTAATATCCTCTAAAGGGTTTGAATTCCAAATCCCTTTTTTAACAAGCCATTTTACAAAGCTCTTTAAAATGGTAAGCCTTCTGTTATATGTAACAGCAGCATTTGTTTCCAAACTCAATTTCTTCTGGATATTACCTTCCTCAATCTTACCCCACTTCTTCATCATGTTTCTTGTGGAGTTATAATTGGTGTGCTTTTCACAATCCATCTGCTTATAATCGGATACCCATTCTTCAAATAAGGCAACAATGGATTTGTCAAGAACTTTTGCTTTTTCTGGTTCTCCCTTATATTTTAATAGGCTAAAATCAAATTGATTATTTAGAATGTCTTGCTCAATCTGCACAGCTATTTTCCTAGCATGTGTAAGATTGTTTTTAAGGTATGCACCTAGATTCAAAGAATACCTTTCTGATTGGTGTCTCCATCTAAGTCTAATCCTGTCTTTGTACTTTGAGATACTTACTGTACCCTTTGAACTTTTGTGACCCATTTGTGACCCATTTTGTGGTTAACGGGTCATGTTTGGAACAAATCAACACATCAATACTAAAAGGCACAAAAAAAGGAAACCCTTATCTACAAAGAGTTTCCTTTTATTTAAAGCTGTGGAGAGTAACGGGGTCGAACCGTCGACCTTCCCGAATTCATTCGGGACGCTCTAATAGGATAATAAAGAAAGGTCCACATTACAGTGGACCCATTTTAAAGCTGTGGAGAGTAACGGGGTCGAACCGTCGACCTCTTGCATGCCATGCAAGCGCTCTAGCCAACTGAGCTAACCCCCCAATATTTGAATGAACATGTAAGACCTTCCCGATTCCATCGGGACGCTCTAGCCAACGGAGCTAACCCCCCAATATTTGAATGAACATGTAAGACCT
>JAPLEO010000022.1:0-33621 GCA_026391125.1 Bacteroidota bacterium | reverse complement strand
CTGAGCTAACCCCCCAATATTTGAATGAACATGTAAGACCTTCCCGATTCCATCGGGACGCTCTAGCCAACTGAGCTAACCCCCCAATATTTGAATGAACATGTATGACCTTCCCGATTCTATCGGGACGCTCTAGCCAACTGAGCTAACCCCCCAGAGAGCAGCAAATGTAGATGCTGTCTGTGGAAGAGCAAAATTAAGTTTAATTACAAACACATTGCATTTTGGCATAATATTTGTCTCTTTAAAATAAACTCATTAATCAAATAAACTGTATGAAAAAAAGTGTGCTACTCATTCTAATGTTTATTAGCATTTCAACTTCTCAAAAAGTATTCTCACAAACTACATCCGTTAAAACGGTTTATACAGAACAAAAGTGTGATGAGTTAGTACATCGTTTAGCAGATTCACTCATGAAAATTAGTGGCGATGTGAGTAAAAATTTCATGAAGATTAATGAAATGACAAATAGAGTCACCTATCAGTTTGTAACAGATTTTGGAAAAGAGTTAGGAAAGCCTGTTAGTGGGGACGACTTTACATTTTTATGGGAAAAATCTAAACAATGTATCAATGGGCCTACAAAGTTTGATGCTACACATAAACTTTGTAGTCTTTGCCATGGTTCAAGTTATATTGCCTGCACAGTATGTAAGGGTGTTTCTGATCCACTTTGCAAAGATTGCAAAGGGAATGGCTATGTCATTTTAAATAATGTAAAATCTAGATGCATAATGTGTCAAGGCATGGGTTTTATAAATTGCTGGGCATGCAAAGGTGTTGGAAGAGCCACTTGTACTAAATGCCAAGGTTCGGGTTATGAGAAATAAAGAATAAAATATTTTGGTTTACGCATGGATCATTAAGAGTAAAGTAAATTCTTAAAGTACTTTGGGTAAAGGATTTTAGATTGTCGACCTTCCCGATCCCGTCGGGACGCTATAGCCTACTGAGCCCATGGAAGTCAAAAAAGTAGGATCAATAGGTCGAAAAGCAAAATTTTGTTTGATTTTCAGGTAAGCATGATTTATGTCATAAAACAAGAGAATATCTCTCAGTAAATTAGTATATGGGCAATGAAGGTTCAATTGCTTTTACTGCTTATTTCAATTAATCTATTATCATTAAAACCATTAACCATGTCTTCAGAAGCATTCAAATTAACGATTCATATGGTGTCTAGTCTTGATGGCTTTATAGCCAAAAATGACAATAGTATTTCATGGTTGGATACAACAGATTCTTACGAAAAAGGAGTTGAAGTAACCAATGATGTGAACGACGCATTTCTTAAATCCATCGATTGCTATATCATGGGATCTGGGACGTATGAGCACGCAGTGGAACTTTCAAAGACAAATGCTTGGGCTTACGGAGATACGCCAACAATCGTAATTTCTCAACGTAATCTAAATGTAAATAGATCAAATGTTCAAATATATTCTGGTAATCTTAGTAAGCTGATCAAAGAACAATTAGAACATAAATACAAGAATGTTTGGTTAGTTGGTGGAGCTAAACTTGTCAAAGAATTCATGCGATTAAATTTAGTGGACGAAATAAGAATTTCAATTTTACCAATACTTTTAGGAGATGGGATTCCTTTTTTCGAAAATCTAAGGAAAGAACATTTATTACATTTGCAAGATGTTACAGCATACAAAAACGGTATGGTGGAACTTTTGTACTCAATCAAGAATAAATAGTTATTTCTTGGTCAAAGAATAAATCAATCCTATTGATTATGCGCTTCAATGATTTTAGCTAAAATTGGTTGGTCAATTGGCTTGAGTAAGTAATCAATAATGGTAGGGTAAGTCTTAGCCTTCTTTTTATCGTCTTCGGCAATCGAAGAGGTCGCGATATATATGGAAATCTTTTTAGCAGTTTTTTCAAGAAAGGGTAGGAATTGATCCAAAAATTCCCAGCCATCCATAATCGGCATATTGATGTCTAATAAAATAATATCAGGCAATGCTGCCGGTTCGTTGATTTTTTGCTTCAATTCATCAAATGCTTCCAAACCATTACTAAATGCTGATATGGTTTTGGCAAACTCATATTTCATGATTGTTTTCTTGACCAATAATAAAAATAAAGGGTCATCATCTATAATCAATATGCTGTTTACTTGTGTCATTTATTTAAATAAAAATAATCTTTCTTTTTTGGCTATATGCTAAAGTTAAACAATATTATTTCTAAGTTAAAATACTTGTTTAACTATTACAGCAAAATGCCTTAAAAATGTTTACAGCAAAGTTTCAATTACGAAAAATTGATATTTAAAGGCTTAACAATTTTATAGCAATTCATTCTTATTGCTATTACCATTAGCAATTTGCTTATTTGTATTTCAAGCACAAGCACAGAACGCTACTGTTAGCGGAAAAGTGTTAGATGCAGCTACTGCTAAGCCAATTGAAGGCGCAGTAATTTCGAATGGTAAACAACAAACTACTTCAAGCGCAACTGGTACATTTAGTATCGCTGCTGCACAAGGAAGTCAAGTGACTGTAAGTTTTGTTGGCTATACCACAAAAAAAGTAGCAGTTACCAGTTCAGATGTTACCATCAGTTTAAACCCATCAGCTGATCAGTTGAGTGAGGTAGTGGTTACTGGATTGGGTGTTAAAAGAGAAACAAAAAAATTAGGTTACTCTGTACAAGAAGTTAAAGGTGCTGATCTTGTTAAAGCAAGAGAAGTGAACCCAATTAACGGACTTGTTGGTAAAGTAGCTGGTTTGGATGTTGCTATCAACCAAGAAATGTTATCTGCTCCTAACGTATCATTACGGGGATATAATATTAGCTTGTATGTAGTAGATGGTATTCCAATTACTTCTGATACTTGGAATCTAAGTCCAGATGATATTGAATCTTACACTGTTTTAAAAGGTCTTGCTGCTACAGCTATTTATGGTAGCCGTGCACAAAATGGTGCGATCTTAATTACTACTAAGAAAGCGAAAAAAAATGATAAAGGATATACAATTGAATTCAATTCTAGTACCCAAGTAAACAAGGGTTTTATAGCATTGCCGAAAACCCAAGCGTTATATGGCGGTGGAGATTACTCTCAGTATATTTTCGGAGATGGTAAAGGAGGTGGATTAAATGATGGTGATTATGATGTATGGGGACCTGCTTTAAACGGCCAATTAATTCCTCAATATAATAGTCCGATTGATCCGGTTACTGGTATTAGAAAAGCAACGCCTTACAGAGCAGTTGGAGTTGATAACTTGAAGCGTTTTATTGAAGCTGGTTTATTAACCACTAACAACTTAAGTTTCGCTTCATCCACCGATCGTTCAAGTGTAAGAATGTCTTTGACTAATACTTATCAGAAAGGGATTGTTCCAAATACTAAATTAAATACCGTCAATTTCAATATGAATGCTAGCTATAATTTGAGCAGCAAATTAAAAATTGAAGGTACTTTAAACTACAATCGTCAATCCTCTCCAAACATTCCAGATGTATCTTACGGACCCAACAGTATTATTTATTCAATGACTGTTTGGACTGGTGCTGACTGGAATATTGATGACATGAAAAATTATTGGCAGCCAGGTAAAGAAGGTGTTCAGTCAGTTTTTGCTGAATATCAACGTTATCATAACCCTTATTTCATGAGTTATGAGTGGTTACGTAGTCATACCAAAAATGATATCACCGGTAATATTGCTTTGTCTTATAAAGCGAACTCACATCTAGAAGCAATTATTAGAACTAATATCAGCACAAATGATGTGATGAGAACTGAGAAGCTTCCTTATTCTGCTCACCCTTATGGTAGAGAATTGAATCGTGGTGATTATCGAGAAGACTCTCGTTCTTTGTTTGATAAT
Organism: Bacteroidota bacterium; assembly: GCA_026391125.1. GTDB lineage: Bacteria > Bacteroidota > Bacteroidia > Chitinophagales > Chitinophagaceae > Sediminibacterium. Next base: position 29,764 of record JAPLEO010000022.1, on the reverse strand, counting down.
AACGTGGAAGGTTTGGTTAAGTATAACAACAAGTTCAAACACAATATTGCATTGGATGTTACTGGTGGTGTGAATGCAAGAAATTTCTCTTATAGATCTACTTTCACTACTACTGATTACTTGAACGTACCAGGTTTGTATTCTTTTGCTAACTCATTGAATCCAATTAGAGCTTATAACTTTAATTCGGACATGTTGGTATTGAGTGCTTACTATTCTGCAAGTATTGATTTTGGGAAATACTTTACTCTCAACACAACTGGTAGAGTAGATAAAAACTCGACACTATTGTTGAATAACAATACTTATTTCTATCCTTCTTTTAGTGGGGCATCCGTAATTTCTGATTATGTAAAATTACCTGAAGTGATCAGCTTTTTTAAAGTAAGAGCTTCTTATGCATCTGCTAAATCTCCAAGTACTTCAACTTATATCGGCCCAGCAGCTTATCCGCTTGGTTATGGTGATCCTTATGTAAGTGCTTATGGTGGTCCTTCTTATTCATTGTCTAACCCTGCTTATAGCATTGGAACAGTTTATAATGGACAGAGTGGTGCTTATGCTCCTTCAAATGTAATTGATCCTAATATCAAATCTTCTCAGCTTACAAGTTCTGAGTTTGGGTTTGATATGAAGTTCTTAAAAAATAGATTAGGACTGAGCGCAACTTATTATAATAACATCAATGGTCCTGGTATCCGTAATTATCCATTGTCTCAAACAACGGGTTTAACAGGATTTACTACCAACGCAATTAAAACTCAAATTAAAGGTGCGGAACTTTCTATCACAGGTTCTCCATTGAGAAATGAAAAAGGATTGAACTGGGATGTGATGTTGAACTGGTCAACGTTTACTGAAACATACAAAGATTTGCCATCCAACTTTGCAAACTATCAGTTTCAACAAGGGGATCGTGTAGATAAAATCTATTCTGGTATTACTGCAAAAACGGCTGACGGACAAGTCATCAATAACAGTGCTGGATATCCAGTTTACTTACCTAAAGCACAATATGTAGGACATGCTGATGCTAATTGGAGCTGGTCTATTTACAATAAATTTAGTTACAAACAATTTAGCCTTGGATTCCAGTTTGATGGTAAAGTGGGTGGTGTGATTCAAGACCGTGTTATGAGAAAAGGTATTGAAGGCGGATCAAACATCTTTACTGTAGAAGGTGCAGTAGGAGTAGCAAGAGCAGCAGAAGCCAAAGCGATGGTTTATAATGCTTCTACAGGAACTTATACTTTAGATCCTAATTATAAAGGAACTTATGTTGGGGAAGGTGTTCAAATTTCAAATGCTACAGCAATTAAATATGATCCAGTTACTGGCGTTATTACTAATCTTAGTGCATTACAATTTACTCAAAATAAAAGTGTAATCCCTTTTATTCAAGATTATGTGAGTAGCTTCTTTAACGATTTTGAACATACTTCTGTTAGTAAGACTTATGCAAAACTTCGTGAGTTAACCATCACTTATTCTGTTCCTCAATCTGCATTAGGAAAGAAATCATTTATTACCAAAATCGATATTTCATTGGTTGGACGTAACCTATTATATTTCTTCCCTTCTCGTTTCAAGGATATGGATATTGACCAATATTCTGGTCGTAATTATAATAGCGGAAATAGCAAAGAGTATAACTTGCAAACACCTACTACTCGCAGCTATGGCTTTAACGTAAATTTTGTTTTCTAATTCTTTTAACCATTTGAAAACATTAAAAAACATCATTATGAAATTGAATAAACAAATAGGTATTGCGTTTCTTGCTGTTGCAATGATAGCTAGTAGCTGTACCAAATCATACGAAAAGTATGCAGTGAATCCTAATCAGCCAACTGCTGTTCCTGCGTATCTTTTATTAAGACAAATCGAGAATTCACTAATGGTTTTTCCAGCTGGTGATGAAGATAAATTTGGACAATATACTTTGTCAACGTATACATATTATGGAACCAACGAATATTGGTCTGGAAGTGCATCATTGAATTATGGTATTTTAAATAATATCAAATCAATGGAGATGGAAGCTGCGAAAGCTTCAAATGATCCTAAGGCAGTAAATCCTTACAGTGCATTGGCGAAATTTTTTAAAGCGTATATATTTGTAAATATGTCTTTGAAAGTGGGGGACTTGCCCATGTCTGACGCATTAAAAGGGTTGGATGTTCCAACTCCAAAATATGATTCCCAGAAACAAGTATTTGTTCAAAGTTTACAACTGCTAGAAGATGCAAATACAGATTTAGCGTCTTTAATAGCAGCTTCAAATACTTCAATCTTAGGAGATTTTTATTTCTTGGAAAGAATCAGTAATTCAAGAGATGCTTTAACTACATTGAAACAATGGCAGAAAGTGGTTAACGCTTATAAATTGCGCGTATTGATAGAGCTGAGCAAAAAATCTACTGATGCAGATTTAAATATCAAACAAAAGTTTGCAGATGTGATCAATAACCCTGCTAAGTATCCTTTGATGTCTGATTTAACAGACAACTGGGAATATCAGTACAACTCAGCGTTTAACTATTATCCAAACAATAAAGGTAACTATGGTAATGATGCAACTCGTTTGTGTGTAGCGTCTACTTGGTTAAATACCTTAGCTGGCTTGAATGATTTACGTGCCATGAAAGTAGCTGATCCAGCTCGTGGCCTTGGATTTGCTGATACTTCTTACAAATCATTTGTAGGTGGTAAAGCAGGAGACGACATGAGTACCTTGGGCGGGCAAATCAATTCATTTGTGATTTCTCCTATTGGCCGTAAGCGTTATTATGATGGTTTTGTTGGTGAAAATACTTTCATTGTTGGTTACCCTGAAATGTGTTTAAATATTGCTGAAGCAATTAATCGCGGTTGGATCACTGGTTCTGCAGATACTTGGTATCAAAAAGGTGTGAAAGCAATGTTCTCTTTCTATGGCATTGTTGATGGTGCAAATACTGTATCATTTTTAAAAGGCACTGCGCCGGGTGATTACGTAAATTATACTGTAAACTTTAGCTTCACAGATTATTTCAATCAAGCAACTGTGAAATACGCAGGAGATAATGCAACAGGATTAAATCAGATTCTAACTCAACGCTATTTGTCTTTAGCACGTAATTCTGGTTATGAAGGTTATTACCAATGGAGAAGAACTGGGGTTCCTGCATTTTCTGCTGGAGCTGGTACAGGAAATAGTAATGTGATTCCTTTACGTTTCCAATATCCTTCATCTGAATTATCTACCAACAAGGATAATGTTACTGCAGCAGTAGCTAGTCAGTATGGTGGTAAGGACGATATCAATGCTAAAATGTGGGTGATTCAATAAAATATAGATTATCTTAAAGTAAATAAATAAATAGGAGTGAGATTTGTAAAGTTTCACTCCTATTTTTATTCTAAAATTGAAAGCATGAAAAAGGGGTTCGCTTCATTGATACTGATCTTTTTTGTATCACAATTAACTGCACAAAAGGAAGTCGACATTTTGCAAGTGCCCGCTATTCAGGCTTTCTGCACCATCAATCCGAATGGGGAATCTGTGTTGCCTAGTGGAAGAATAGTGAGCCCGGCTGGACAATTATTGCGTATTACGCATGATCCATTCGGCATGAAATTATCACCTGATGGAAGCAAAATTGTAACATTACATGATGGCGTTTTTACGCTCATTGACGTGAATAGTTTAGATGCCATTCGTGTGCCATCCTACGATAAAAAAATTAAGTCTCCTTTTTCAAACGGATCTTATTTGGGATTAGCTTTTACCCGAGATTCCAAAAAAATATTTTTGAGTGGGGGAGATAACGGCGCTGTGATCCTGTATGATTTAGAAAAGATGGAAACTGTTGATTCTATTTCTTTAAACGGAATTGTTAAAGGAGTCAGGTTTGAAGATAGTTTTACTTCAGATTTGGTATTGAATCAAGATGAATCAGAATTGTTGATCCTTGATAGAGGTAATTTCAGATTAATTCGTTACGATATAAAATCTAAAAAAATCACAGCATCGATTCCTGTTGGTAGACAACCATTTGGATTAGCATTGAGTACCGATGGTAAAACAGCCATAGTTGCAAATGTTGGGATGTATGCTTATCCATTAATTGAAGGAGCTACGAAAAAGAGTGTTGACTCCATCATGATATCGCATCATCCTTACGGGAATGATACAAAAGAATCTAGAGAAGGAACGGAAGTTGATGGAAGAAAAATTCCTGGTGTAGGGAATGTTAATTCTCCAGAAGCGATGAGCGTTTTTACTATCGATCTGCGCACTAACAAAGTTGTTGATAAATTTAAGACGGGATACCAAATTGGTCAAATGATCGAAGGAACTGAAGTAGTTGGTGGCGCTAGCCCAAATAGCATTGCAGTTGGTAAAGACTTTGCATATGTAACAAATGCAACGAATGATAATATTTCAATCATCGATTTAAAAAATCATAAGATCAAAGGGCATATCAATATTACGGTTGATCGAAGGATAGATCAATACCGTGGATTATTGCCTTTTGGGATAACAATAAGTAAAGACGAGAAAACATTATATGTAGCATTGCTTGGATTTAATGCAATTGCAGTAATTGATATTCCTACAAAAAAAACAGTGGGCTTGATACCTACAGGATGGGGACCAACAAGGGTATTATTGGGTAAAGAAGAAAAAGATATCTATGTAATTACTTGCCGTGGCTTAGGGGCGGGTCCAAATGGGGGAAAAGATTTTAAAGCGCCAATTCAAGGCACTTATATTGGAGATATACAACTGGGAAGTTTTCAGAAGATCTCAATGCCAGACATAGATCAACTTAATGCTTACACAAAAAAATGCATCACTAATACATTTGTAACAACAAAAGTATTCACTAATGCCAACAACCCCTTACCCGTGTTGCCTGCTATTACAGAGACGCCAATAAAATATATTGTTTATATCACTAAAGAAAATAGAACCTATGATGAAGTCTTTGGTCAGTTTAAAAATGCAGAAGGAGATAGCTCTCTAGCAAGGTTTGGGGTTAACTGCGAATACACTATTCCCGATTCATTAAGACCGAAATATAAAAATTTAAACGTTACTCCAAATCATCATAAAGCCGCTCAGCAATTTGCTTTGAGTGATAATTTTTATTGCGATAGCGATGCTTCTATTCATGGACATCATTGGATGATGGGTGTAATTCCTAATGAGTGGGTTGAAGTAAACTCAAGTGTTAGCAAAGAAGCAAAAATATTTTCTTCGGCCGCTGGTAGAAGATTCCCAGGATCAACTGGTAGTATGGATCCAGAAGATTATGCAGAGAAAGGAGGCGTTTGGGAGGCCTTGGATAGAAAAAATATTCCATTTTATAATTTCGGTGAAGCAAATGAAACTGCACATAACAGGGAAGAGTGGATGGATACAGCAACAGGTGCAGGGCATGTTGTAATGGTACCGATGCAGAAAGCTTTATTTCCTAATACAAGCCATAATTATGCAGGATTCAATATGAATATTCCTGATCAATTTCGAATGGAACAGTTTGAATCTGAGTTTACAAAGAAATGGCTGATAGGCAAAGAAAAAATGCCTTCTTTAATAACTATGCAAGTTCCAAATGATCATACTGCAAAAGCAAGACCAGAAGATGGGTATTATTTCCCACACAGTTTTGTTGCGGATAATGATTTAGCTGTTGGAAGAATTTTACACTTTCTTTCAAGAACTAAATATTGGAAAAACATGTTAGTGATCATCACAGAAGACGACCCCCAGGGTGGTGTTGATCATATTGATGCACATCGTTCAATTTTGATGATGGCAGGACCTTATGTTAAGAAAAACTACGTGAGCCACACCCATGCAAACTTTGGGTCAATTTTAAAAACAATCTATAATATTTTAGGGGTTCCCTATGTTAATCAATATGATGCTACTGGTAGTTTGTTGACCGACTTTTTCACTAATAAGCCCGATTATACACCCTATACTCTTGTTAAACACGACGAAAGAATTTTTGATGCAAAAAAAGCAATGAAAAAATATCATCTTGATATTGATTGGCGAAAAATTGAACAAGGACCTAAAATGGATTCACCCAATGAAATGCGGGCGAACCATTATCAACAACAATCTCCAAGCCAAGTAGTGATCTCAACAAAAGAATAAATAGTTAAGTAGTTCAAAATTTTACATTAGGAAAGACTTAAAAACTGAATTTGAAAAGAGTTATCGCATACTTGCAACAAGAAAAAAACAGGGATAATTGGGTTGCATTATATGCAGCAGTTATCTGTTTTCTAACCTATGCTACTGTTTATGCATTTAGGAAGCCATTTACTGTTGGCATTTTTGCAGACGGACCTAAAATAGTAGGACTAGCTTTTAAAGATGCATTAGTGATCAGTCAGGTTTTAGGGTATATGATGAGCAAATTTTACGGCATCAAGTTTATTGCAGAATTGAAAAAAATAGGTAGAGGTAAACTCATACTTATTTTAGTAGGTATTTCCTGGGTGTCGCTTTTATTATTAGCTATTGTTCCTGCACCATGGTCTGTTTTATTTCTATTTACAAACGGGTTCCCCCTTGGAATTATTTGGGGTGTTGTTTTTTCATTTGTAGAAGGTAGAAAAGCGACTGATTTTATAGGTGCTGCACTTGCAGTGAGTTTTATTTTTTCATCCGGTTTTGTGAAATCAATTGCGAAAACATTACAGATCAATTTTAGTATCACCGACTGGTGGTTGCCGTTTGTAACTGGGGCTGTTTTCGTTATCCCATTAATACTCTTGGTGTATTTAATGGAGAAAATTCCAGCACCTTCAGATACTGACATTGAAATGCGAGTAACTAGGTTGCCGATGAGTAATGTGGAAAGAAGCAATTTTATAAGTACCTACAAGCCCGGTTTGATTTTGTTTATTGTTATATATGTATTTCTAACAATCTTCAGAGACATTCGCGACAATTTTGCTGCTGATATTTGGAGAGAAGTGGGTTTAGGGAACCAGCCTTCTGTGTTTACTGCAACAGAAATTCCGATCACTTTATTTGTATTGATTTTAATGGGGAGTATGATTTTGATTAAAAACAATCAGAAGGCATTTCTTATTACACAGTATATCATCATGATCGGTTTTATCATTGCTGGTGGTTCATCCTTTTTATTTATACAAGGATTTATTGGGCCTTTTTTATGGATGACCTTAGTTGGACTTGGACTATATATAGGCTATATTCCTTTTAACTGCATACTATTTGACAGAATGATTGCCAGTTTTCGTATTACAGGAAATGTTGGTTTTATCATGTACTTGGCCGACTCGTTTGGATATTTAGGAAGTGTATCTGTTATCTTGGTAAAAACAGTTTTTCATTTTCAAATTCACTGGTCAGTCTTATATAGTTGGGGAGTTGTAGGCCTCTCAGTATTTGGCCTAATAGGTTCCTTTTTTGCAATACAATATTTTAATCGAAAATTTCAACTAATACCTCACTGATATGAGTCAAAAAACCGCCATTGTTGTAGGCGCTGGTATTGTAGGTTTAGCTACTGCCAGAGCGCTATCATTAAAAGGATACCAAGTAACAGTGATTGAAAGAAATCAAAAAGCAATTGGTGCTTCTATTAGAAATTTCGGGATGGTTTGGCCAATTGGCCAGCCCGATGGTGTTTTATATAAACGAGCAATAAGGAGCAAAGAGATTTGGAAAGAAATTGCTGATAGCATTAATATTTGGTATGATGAAGTGGGAAGTTTACACCTTGCATATCATGATGACGAATGGGAAGTTTTGCAAGAGCTGCACAAACAGTTCTCTGAAAATGAAAGACCTGTAAAATTGTTGGGCCCAAACGAAATTCTAACTGAGTTCAAGGGAATTAACCCTTCAGGATTAATAGGAGGTCTCTATAGTAGCACTGAAACAATCATTGATCCTAGGGAGGCAATTCAAAAAGTACCAGAGTATTTAAAGGAGTATTTGGGTGTATCTTTTATTTGGAATACAACGATTACTGAGATCTCAAATAATCAGTTAAAAGCAGGGAATCAAATATTTGAAGCAGATATCATTTTTGTTTGTAGTGGCTCTGATTTTGAGACCTTGTATCCAGAATTATTTGCAGACCAGCCCATCACCAAATGTAAATTGCAAATGATGCGTTTTGCGCCTGAACAAAAAGATTGGCGAATTGGAACTTCTATATGTGGAGGATTATCATTGATTCATTATCAATCATTCAAAGCAGCTGCATCATTATTTAAACTAAAAAGCAGGTACAATGCTGAAATGGGGGTTTATCTTGATAATGGGATTCATGTGATGGTATCTCAAAACCAGCTGGGAGAACTTACAGTTGGTGATACCCACGAATATGCTAATACTTTTGAGCCATTTGATAAGGCCAATTTGAATGAACTCGTCTTAAACTATCTCAAATCATTTGCAATAATATCAGATTGGAACTTGATCCAAAGTTGGCATGGTATCTACCCTAAAATGACCAATTCAGCAACTGAATTACTCCTGTATCCAGCCCCTAATGTGTATATTTTGAATGGGTTGGGAGGGAATGGAATGACTTTATCTTTTGGACTTGCAGAAGAAACTGTAAATAGCATGGTTTCATGAAAGAAAATAATTTACTCACTGAAGGAGACGTGAATTTTTCTGATGCTAGAAAGAGCTGGTATCAAATAATGGATTTTGATACCATGAAATTATTGGATGAAGATGCGAATCTATTTCTACATCAAGCTTTATCTACACCCTGTTTGGATGTAATCGAATCTTGCGAGGGGATTTATATTACCGATATCCGTGGAAAAAAATATATGGACTTTCACGGAAATAGTGTGCATCAGGTTGGATATAGAAATCCGTATGTTTTGGAAAAAGTAAAGCAGCAAATGGATCTTTTGCCATTTTCGCCCCGCCGATTTACAAATAAAATAACGATAGAATTTGCCTCAAAATTGATCAGCTTATTTCCTAGCCATTTAAATCGTGTTTTGTTTGCACCAGGAGGAACCAGTGCTGTGGGAATGGCATTGAAGTTAGCTAGAGTAGTTACGGGTAAACACCAAGTTGTTTCTTTGAATGATTCGTTTCATGGTGCATCACTTGATGCGATTGCAGTTGGTGGCGAAGAACAATTTAAAAAATATATGGGTAACGCCATTACAGAGGAAGCTAATAATATTTCACAACCTAGTACCTATCGAAATCATTTTAAAGATGGCTTAGATCTACATTATGCAGATGAGCTAGAAAAAGTATTAGAGCAAAATCCACAGGTAGGTGCATTTATTGCTGAAACTATTAGAAATACAGATGTTCAAATACCTTCTAAAGCATATTGGAAAAAAATAAGGCAAATATGTGATCAGTACCAGGTTTTATTAATATTGGATGAAATACCCATTGCTTTTGGAAGAACCGGAAAAATGTTTGCCTTTGAACATTATGAAATTGAACCAGATATTGTATGTCTTGGTAAAGGGTTAGGTGCAGGTATCATTCCAATTGCAGCAATTGTTACAAGAGATAAATATAATGTGGCTTCTGATATTTCAATAGGGCATTATACGCATGAGAAAAGTCCATTAGGTTGTTCCGCAGGCCTGGCTATGATCGAATACTTAGAACAAAATGAGATCCTTTCAAAGGTTCAAAATGATGAAATTTATTTCAGGGAAAAGATGCTAGAATTGCAAAAGCAGTTTCCAATCATTGGTGATGTTCGAGGGATAGGTATGTTATGGGGAATTGAATTAGTAAAAGATCGGACTACAAAGGAAAAAGCTATCAGTGAAGCGGAGCAAATTATGTATCAGTGTTTAGAAAATGGACTAAGTTTCAAAGTATCACAAGGAAATGTATTGCAGTTTTGTCCGCCTTTAATTATAACTAGAATTGAATTGGATGCCGCTTTAACGATCCTTACAAATGCGTTAGAAAAAATTTCTTTTAATAATAATTGAGGAGTATTTCTTTTTACTTTTCGTGTTTAAATTAATTTGTATGATAAAAATGATTGTTTTTGATATGGCCGGAACTACCGTTGATGAAGACAATGTAGTTTATAAAACATTACAGAAATCTATTAATGCGGAAGGGTTTGATTTTTCATTAGATCAGGTATTTGCCGAAGGTGCGGGAAAAGAAAAGTTACAAGCAATTAAATCTGTACTAAGCATTTACGGTAATATAGAGAATGATGTTTTGGCAAACAAGATTTTCGAAAATTTTAAAGAGCAACTTGAATTAGCCTACGATTCCATGCAAATATACCCCCAAAACAATGCCCTTGAATTGTTTGCTACTTTAAAGAAAAACGGGATCTTGGTAGTTTTGAATACAGGTTATAATGAACATACTGCAAATTCTTTAATCCGGAAATTGGGATGGAAAAAAGGGGTTCATTTTGATGGACTGGTTACGGCATCTGATGTGAAAAAGAATCGCCCCGAACCAGATATGATTTTGCTTGCCATGGATCAATTTCAGATCGTCGATTCCAAGGAAGTTATAAAAATAGGCGATTCTACTATCGATATTGAAGAAGGAAGAAACGCAGGTTGTAGACTAAATATTGGTATAACTACTGGCGCACACACGAAAGACCAATTGGCTTTGACTAACCCTGACTATATTATTGACGATTTAATTGGATTACTTACAATTATAAAAGATCTACAATAAATTAATATTAAATTAAAATTCCTATTTGTAGCTTTATTAATGAATTCGATTGTAAATAAGGAAGGCGAAACTATTGCCTATCTATATCAGAATGCCATAATTGATGTTAAAAAAGAAAAAGTACTTGGCGTAATTCTAGGGAACTGTTTTTTTGGCAAATCTAAATCCCCGTTGGGTAAATTCTTTGGCGATACTTTCAGGAAAAAGAATGGTAAAATTATTGCAAAGATTGGAAAGAGGTATTCACGCGATGATTTTCCTGAAAACGACTACCACTTAATTTTTGAAGCCTGGAAATCGCTTAGCGATATTAAGGACCATATTTGCCTCTGGGTGGATGAGAAAAAAGATTGGACAAACAAAGATTTTCTCGCAGTTTTAAAAGAAAAGGATTAAAGTCTACAAATCTATTGCGGTTAATTAGTTGGAAAGTTTTAGATTTAAAGTTCATTCTGCTAACGATTCAGAATCTTCAAATCTAACGCTATGCCTAACGATTCAACTTATGTAAACACTAAGTCTGCCGAACAAAATACTTACGACGCCATTGTAATTGGCTCTGGGATCAGTGGTGGATGGGCTGCCAAAGAATTAACCGAAAAAGGGTTAAAGGTTTTAATGCTCGAAAGAGGTAGAGACCATCAGCACATTAAAGACTATAAATTTTCCGATAAAGATCCATGGCAATTAGAACACCGTGGACGCACTACCGACGAACAAAAGAAAAAATATCCCGTAATACATAGAGGTTGGGCTGCTTCTGAAACTGTGATGGACTCATGGGTGAATGAAGAAGAATGTCCTTACACAGAAGTGAAACCATTTACTTGGTGGAGAAGCTATCAGTTGGGCGGAAGATCACTTCTTTGGGGAAGACAAAGTTATCGTTGGAGTGATCTTGATTTTGAAGCAAATGCAAAAGATGGAGTTGCCATTGATTGGCCTATCCGTTACAAAGAAATTGCGCCTTGGTACGATTATGTAGAAAAATTTGCAGGCATCAGTGGATCAATGGAAGGCTTGCCACACTTGCCTGATGGCCATTTTCTACCACCCATGGATTTGAATTGTGTGGAGAAAGATGTGGCTGCAAGATTCAAAGCAAAGTTTAATAATAGTCGCCATTTAATTATTGGCCGTGTTGCCAATTTAACAGCTGCCATACCTGGAAGAACTGCTTGCCAATTCAGAAATAGATGTTGGGAGGGTTGCCCTTTTGGTGGATACTTTAGTACCCAATCATCTACACTACCTGCGGCAATGAAAACAGGTAATTTAACGGTACGCCCTTGGAGTATTGTCACTCAAATTTTATACGACAAGAATACCAAGAAAGCTACTGGTGTTGAAGTACTAGATGCTGAAACAAATAAAACCTACACCTTTCATTCTAAGATCGTTTTCTTAAATGCGTCATCATTGAATTCTGCATGGGTGTTGATGAATTCTGCAACTGATGTTTGGAAAGAGGGACTGGGAAGTAGTAGCGGCGAGTTAGGCCACAATATCATGGATCATCACTATAATCTTGGCGCATCTGGTAAAGTGGAAGGATTCGAGGATAGTTATTATTCAGGTAGAAGGGCCAACGGATTTTATATTCCAAGGTTTGCGAACCTTAATGGAGACAAACGCGATTTCCTTCGCGGTTATGGCTACCAAGGCGCAGCAAGTAGATCGGGCTGGAGTAGAAATATTGCAGAATTGAATATAGGCGCAGGTTTTAAAGAAGCTTTAACCGAGCCTGGTAGCTGGTCAATTGGTGCTGGTGGATTTGGTGAAGTACTACCTTATCATGAAAATAAGATCACACTTGATCCTACAATGAAAGATAAATGGGGACTCCCCGTTTTATCAATGGATGCAGAGATCAAAGACAATGAAAAGAAAATGCGTAAAGCAATTGTTGATGATCTTGTTGCCATGTTTGAAGCTGCTGGTGTAAAAGATATTAAAACACACGATTCAGGACATGCAATGGGCCATGGCATTCATGAAATGGGAACCGCACGGATGGGCAAGGATGAAAAAACTTCTGTGTTGAATGCACAAAACCAAGTTTGGGATGCGAAGAATGTATTTGTTACGGATGGTGCTTGTATGGTTTCCTCTGCTTGTCAGAATCCATCTTTAACTTATATGGCATTAACAGCAAGAGCGGCAGACTTTGCAGTATCAGAATTAAAAAAAGGAAACCTTTAGAATAGCGGATGAAAAAAATTGTGCTGATTGTTTTGTTGTTCTTAGGCTACCATCAAAGTTTTGCCTATCAAAAATTACCACGCACAATTGTAACTACGGATGGAGAAATTGATGATGTAGATACTTTTATTAGAATGCTCTTGTACTCGAACGAATACAAGGTTGAAGGATTGATTTATTCCAGTTCTATGTGGCATTACAAAGGCGATGGAAAGGGTACGAAGTTTACTTCTGAAATGCCCATGACCAAAGAGTTGTATGCACCAAGAACAGATTTGCGATGGGCCGGCGTTACATGGATCAAGGATTTGCTAGACGCATACAAAAAAGTATTTCCAAACCTGTCACAGAACGCCAAGAATTATCCCAGTCCTAATTACTTAAAGAGCCTAGTAAAGGTTGGCAATATTGATTTTGAAGGTGAGATTGAAAAGATCACAGATGGTTCTGAATGGATCAAGGCAAAATTATTAGATGCAGATCCTGAGCCCATTTATTTACAAGCATGGGGTGGCACCAATACGATCGCTCGCGCATTAAAATCTATTGAAGAGCAGTATTCCAAAAATTTTAACTGGAATCAGATCAAAGAAAAGATATCGAGAAAAGCCATCATATATACTGTGACGTATCAGGATGCTACTTATAAAAATTATATCGGGATTCACTGGCCTAAAATTTTGACATTTTATAATTCCACACAATTTGCAGCTTTTGCATATCCATGGAAAAAGATGATTCCATTATCGATGCAATCTTATTTTGAAGGCGCTTATATGTCTTCTAAAATTATTTTGAATCATGGGGCATTGTTAGATATGTATTATTCCTATGGCGATGGAAAAAAACAAGTGGGCGATCCAGAACATATTCATGGAGACCTCGCAAAAATTAAAAATTCACAATGGGGTTCCTTTAATCAATACGATTTTATTTCTGAGGGCGACTCTCCAGCATTCTTACAATTAGTGGATGTGGGATTAGACAATTTAGATCATCCAAATTATGGCGGATGGGGTGGAAGATTTATGAAGTCGGCCGATAATGCTTTTCGTTATGAAGACGGACCAAGTTCTGCCGAATTCAATCCCGAATCAAATGCTATTGATAATAATTATCCTCAAACGCGCTGGTTAAAAACCATTCAAGAAGATCTTGCTGCTCGTGCCGACTGGTGTGTCAAACCCTTTGCAGAAGCGAATCATGCGCCTGAGATCAGCGTAAAAGAAGGGATGAAAATTTCTGCGAAAGCCGGACAAGAAATTCCATTACATATTGATGCGAGCGACCCTGATAAAAATGCAGTTCAATTAAAAGCATGGTGTTATGCAGAGGCTGGAAGCGGTCAAGCAACAATTGTATTGAACGGAAAAACTGCCATTGCAAAAATTCCATCTACTGCTAAAAAAGGTGATAGCTTTCATATCATCATCGAGGGTAATGATAATGGCATACCTAGTTTAACCAGGTACAAAAGAGTGATCGTTACAGTTATATAATTTGTATTAAAACCGATACGATAAAGTGATGCCATAATTAGATGGATCACCCAAATGAGCCGCTCCGAAATCGTATGCGTACGCAATATATTTTTGATTCGAAATATTTCTAAACCATGCTTGCAAACTAAATTGTTTTGCATTCAATCCTGCACTTGCATTGAATAAACTATAGGGAGATTGTTTGATGGTATTTGCTAAGTCAAAATAGGTGGTGCCTAAATATTTCCATTCACCTCTTACAAATGTTGATAATTTTCCTGGATTAATTTGCATGGTATATTGTAATGCAAGGAAGGAAGTAAGATCCGGACTAAATAATTGTTTCTTCCCATTTAAATTAATGCTGCTTCCTTGAGAAGATAATTGTAAAGAAGTAAAGCTAGCATCAGTATACCCAAAACTATATTGGATAAAAAGTGATTTAGAAGCCTGTGCTTTGAATTCAAATTCAATTCCTTTACTATTTAGTTTACCAACATTTTTTGTGATGGTGATCGCATCAGGAAGCACTAAGCTGGGAACCTGAGCATCATTCACTTTTGTATAGAAAACTGCGATATTCAAATTCACACGATCATGCCACAAATTATTTTTCAAACCCAATTCGAAATTGTTACTGTGCTCGGGCAAGAAGCCTACTAGTGGCGGTTGTGAGGGATCTGAACTTAACGCAGAAAGTCCACCTGTTCTAAATCCTTGGCTATAATTTGCATAGCCCATAGTATGTTCAGTGAAATGATAATCTAAAGCCAATTTAGGTGACCACGCGCTGAAATGTATATTAGCACTAGTGTCTGGTATAATGGTAATAGGTTTAGGCATCGGATCGTGTTGGTATTCACCTTTTACTGTTTGTGTTTGATCTTCATAATCATTTCTAAGTCCTGCAGTGAAATTTAATTTAGGAGTGATGGCGTAACTCAACTGTCCATAAAATGAAACTCCTTTTTTGTTAGATTTTGTGCTGTTGATCAAAGTGAATAAAGAGTCGCCCACCATCATGATACTATTTGCATCAGCACCAAATCTAGTGCCTTGTTTAACTGGTGCATCTTGGTAAAATAAATAGGCGCCTGCAGTATATTTTAGTGGGTTGTTTG
This sequence comes from Bacteroidota bacterium, assembly GCA_026391125.1. Taxonomy (GTDB): domain Bacteria; phylum Bacteroidota; class Bacteroidia; order Chitinophagales; family Chitinophagaceae; genus Sediminibacterium. The sequence goes on along the minus strand of JAPLEO010000022.1, from coordinate 14,264 downwards.
AAGCAGTTGGGGAAGTGATTTTGAATTCCTGTGTATAGACTTTGCTTTTATTCCAATCCTTTCCATAATTGTTAATCACAGTGATGGCATCGTATGGTGAAAAATCTCCATCAATTGGATTAGTATAATAACGATAGTTACTCTGATAAGCGGTCTGTGATAAAAAATCAAAACTATGGCCAGAGTAGTGAATCGATAACGAAGCATTCACTGTATTATCAATCATTGTGGTGGTAGCATTCTGGTTTAATGAGAATGGTTCTGCAATCGCATTGTCGGCTCCCATCACCAACGGGAATGCACCATTGTTTCTTTGATTTCTATTTTTAATATTCAGTAAGAACGACCAAGAATGATTAGCAATATATTTTATAAAATAGTTTCGAAAGAAACCATTTTGTTTATCATAAGTTTTGTTGTTGAATTGATTGGTATAATAACCATTTCTTGCATCATATAAAATGCTTGCGCCAAAAAATAATTTGTTTTTTATAATAGGTGCTTTAATACTTAGGTTCATTCTGTTTTGACCATAGTTGCCAATGCTATAGGATGCGGATCCAGAGATAGTATTGCTTGGTTGTTTAGTAATGATATTGATCACACCTGCCATGGCATTTCTTCCGTATAAAGTACTTTGTGGACCGCGTAAAACTTCGATTCTTTCCACATCAAATAAAGTAGGAATATAGGTGTCTAAACCAAACTGATTCACACCATCAATGTAAACGGTAGTTGCAGGATCATAAGAAGTTGTTGCTATTCCTCTAAGTGATGTTACGTCTCTTCCATCTCCTGGATCTGAACTATAAAAATTTGGAATAACAGAAGTAATTTCTTTGATCTGCCAAAGTCTCAAGTCTTCAATTTGTTTGGCACTTAAATTACTAATCGCAAAAGGAACATTATGTAATAACTCAGATCTCTTCTGCGCAGTAACAATTACCTCTTCAAGTTTAAAAACACTGTCCTGAATTTTAGTTTGACTATAAGCATTATTAAAAAAAAATATACTTAAAAAAAATATAACAACTAGCAGCTTCAACCGAGAACAGGAAATCATTGATTTGGATTTATAAAGCAAATATACTTTCCAAAAGTTTTTGAATCTAATAAAAATGGCCCGCGGTTAGCGGGCCGAATTATTTTGTTCACTCCTCACTCCTCACTTCTCACTTCTCACTCCTCACTTTTTTCCTCCTCTCTTCACTTTTATCTTTTATCTCTTCACTTATTTTTATAGATCTTATCATGCAATTCATAACGTGCATCATTCAAAGCCTTTTCAGTTCTTGAATTCACATCAATGACCATCACAGGAGGTGTGGCGTCGCTGCCTTTTGCGGAAGTCCATTCAGGAAGACTTCCACCGTTTGGATTATATGTTTTAATGAAGTTTGCAAAATAGTTCGACATGGTGGATGATACTTTTTTATCATCTGCAGTCCATGCATATTGTTTCACTAAATGTAAGTTGCCCATGCAGTATTCAATCTCACAAGCGTGAGGCGCACCAACAGCTTTAGGCGCTGCAGGTGCTGCTGCGTCAGCTTTATTTTGTGTGCCACCAGCTAAGCCGGGAACTTGAGATTGATCAACCAACGGCGGACGAATCTTGCTATACAAATAGCGGTACACATCCTGTTTGCTATTTTTTCTTTGTAGGTCAAACCATTTCCAAGTTGAATAAGAAATAAATCTATCAGAAGCCATGGCAGTTGCAGCGAGTTCTACTTCGGAAGCGTTAGATGCTGCATATACTTTTAAAATTTCTTCAACATTATTCGGAAAATCTTTTTTAACCTGTGCGTTAAAATTTTCAACGGTATAAGGTTTTCCTTGCATAAAAGCTTGGCCCGGAATTTCTGCAGAATTCCAACCAAGCAATAAAGGAATTTGTGCTTGTTTTCCTTGATTGAAAATTTCAACAACAGTTGCCGGTAAGAAATAGCCATCAAGAACTACAGGGAATCCAAATTTGCCGGATTCTTTAAACATTTCAAATAATTCTCGCGTAGAAAGTGCTCTTAATTCTTTTAATGATTTTAATTTAAATTTTTCTGCAAAATCTTTTCCTTCTTTCTCTGCATCCTTTTTTGAAACAGGGGCCATAGTAGGATTAATGCCTGCTCCGCTTTCGCCAATTGCAGCATGAATCAATCCTTTAGAAAGTGGTGATGCCATTTGATAACTCACAGCAATAGAGCCAGCAGATTCCCCTGCAATGGTTACGTGGTTTGGATCGCCACCGAATGATGCAATATTTTTATTCACCCATTTTAGAGCAGCCAATTGATCAAAGTATCCATAGTTGCCTGAAGATTTATGTGGTGATTCTGTAGATAATTCTGGATGTGCAAAATTTCCAAAAATGTTTAAGCGATAGTTACAGGTAATTACGACGATTCCTTTTTTTGCCATTGCTTCACCATCATATCGAGGTTCGGATGCATCACCAGCAGCATTCCCGCCACCATAGAAGTAAACAAGGACGGGAAGATTTTTAGTATTTCTTTTTGAGGGAGTCCAAACGTTTAAATAAAGGCAGTCTTCACTTAATCCATTTGATCTAGAATCCATGTCACCAAAAACCATGTTCTGCATGGGTCGTGGACCAAAATTTTTAGTTTCTTTAATTCCTTTCCAAGGTTCTAGTGGTTGAGGATCTTTCCATCTAAGTTCACCAACGGGTGGTTTAGCAAAAGGAACTCCGAAATAAGTTTGAATACCTGTTTGGGTATTATAATTTCCTTCGATGATTCCCAAATCAGTTTTTGTTTGGATGGGGAAGGAGAAGCTGAGCGACTGTGCCCAGAGGCAATTAGAGAGCAATAAAGCAAATATTGCAAGCCATTTATTTTTCATAGGAATCGATTATTTTAAAATTTGGACGGGTGTTGAAAGAGCGGTAAAAATTTGTTTGAATTTTAAATTTAGTTGATTTTTTTATTGAAAAATGTAGAAGATATATGAACAAACCTCCCTAATTTTAGGGTGAATCTGTTAATCCACCTTGAAAGTGGTCACTGTTTTTCCTTCAGAATGCTAGTAGTATGAAGAAAAGTTTCATTTTTTGTGTATGCCTTTTTTGCTTGTCGTGTACAACGAAGAACAAGCCAGCTGATGTAAATCTGCAATTAAAATCTGCGATGGCGGATTATTTAAATACAGATCCAAAAAGTAAAGGCCTATTCAAATACGATGTTACATCTGTTGTTTTCTTTGATGATACGAAATACTACATCTGTGAATTTAAAGTACATATGACCAATGAAATTTCTGCTCAAAACGCCCGTCGCATCGACACTACAGGGGATATGAAGGTGAAGATCGACAAGAATTTCAAGGTAATCAGCCGCTATTATTAATTTCTCATTTCGCTTTTTTTATTGCAATTATCTCTGACATTTTTGCTATAAAATTCAGAGACTAACTTAATGGGTCGTCAATTTTAAAAGACGATGATCTTTGAGGGGAAAATTTTATGCCCCATTTGCATGCTCAAACAAATCATTTTCTCAAAGTGATTTTATAAAAAATAAAAAATGCTGTTTTTTTTTGTTAAAAGACGATTTTTTTGTCTTTTTTTTTGCTCCGAGAACGGTTGCGAAATCCTATAAACATCAATCAGTTATACCGAAAGTGTAAAAAATACACGATGTTAATTTTGGATAATTTTAACAAAAACTATTGTTCGTTAGCAAACATTTATATAATTGAAAATCAGTTATTTAAATATTGCAAAAATAAATGTTTAACATTTCTTTTGCCATGTTATTTTTTTTTTACAATTTATGCTCTCAAACGATCCAAACGATTTCAAACGATTGCAAAAAAATTCGATTGCTTATGATGAACAAATTAACACCAAAGAAATTTGCGTTAACCTTTATCCTATTCTTGCTTACAGCATCGGTTTTTGCACAGAAGTCTGTTACTGGTAAAGTAACTGATTCTGGTAAAAGACCTGTTGCAGGAGCAACAATTTCAGTAAAAGGTACCACAGTCGCAACCACATCTTCCACCACTGGTGATTTCACCATTGTGTTACCTAAAGGAAGAACTTCACTTATCGTATCTTATGTTGGTTTTGAAGACCAAACAATAGATGTCGGTACTTCAAGCAGTGTAACTGTTTCTTTAAAAGAAACAACCTCTGCATTAAATGAGATAGTTGTAACTGGTTACACTGCTCAAAAGAAAAAAGATATCGCTGGTTCTGTAGCGGTTGTTAATGTGAAAGACATGAAACAAACTCCTGCTAGTACTGGTGAAGAAGCATTACAAGGTCGTGCTTCAGGATTAACTGTTATCTCTTCTGGTCAGCCAGGTGCAGGTAGCGATATCCGTATCAGAGGTATCACCGGATTTGGTGATAACAGACCGTTGATTATTGTTGATGGAGTTAGAAGTAGCATTACTGATTTGAACATGAACGACATTGAGTCTATTCAGGTTCTTAAAGATGCATCTGCTGCTATCTATGGCGTTGCCGGTTCTAACGGTGCAATTATCGTAACTACTAAAAAAGGTAAAGCTGGTAAAGCTAAAATCTCTTATGATGGTTACTATGGTGTCACAACTCCAGGTAAAGGCTATGATATGGCTAACACAGCTGAAGAAGCTATTGGTATCTGGAAGCAATATTCAAACTCAGGTTCTGCTCCAGATCATCCTCAATTTGGTAAAGGTGCTACTCCAGTAATTCCTGATTATATCACTCCAAAAGGTACAAAAGCTGGTGACCCTAGTACTAACCCTGCTTTGTATGATTTGAATAACTATCAGATCACTCAAGCAAATAAAGTAGGAACAAACTGGTACAAAGAAATTACCCAAAATGCTCCAACTCAAAGTCATACTGTAACATTAAGTTCAGGTAACGACAAGAGTACTTACTTGTTCTCCCTTGGTTATTTGAACCAACAGGGTACAGCTAAGTTCCAGTACTTAGAGCGTTATTCTTTAAGAGCAAATACTTCATTTAATATTAAAGATCACATACGTATAGGTGAGAACGCTTTCATGTTCTTTAAAAAGAACCCTACTTTCGGAAACCAAGGTGAAGGATCTCCTTTCTCTGTGTCTTTCCGTGAGAGCGCTATCATTCCGGTATATGACATCATGGGCAATTTTGCTGGTACTAAATCTCAAGGTTTAGGTAATGCGCAAAACCCATATGCTAATATGTATCGTACAAAAGATAACGTAGGAAACACTTGGAACATTACAGGTAATGTTTGGGGTGAGGTAGATTTGGCTAAGCACTTAACCTTCCGTACTAGCTTCGGAGGTACCATAAATAACAACTATTCTTACACCTTCCAGTACGTTGCTTATGAGAATGCTGAAGGTAATACTGGATCAAATTCATTCCATGAAAATGCTAGCTTTAATACAAACTGGACTTATACCAACACTTTGAATTATTCTAATTCAATTGACAAACACACATTTTTGATTTTGGCTGGTAAAGAAGACAACTACATTTCAGGAAGAAACTTTACAGCGGGTAGAAGTAGCTATTTCTCTGAAAACCCTAATTACTGGACAATTGGAACAGGTTCTGGATCACAATCAAATGATGGTGGCGCCTATAAACAAGCACTTAGTTCTTGGTTTGCTCGTGCAGAATATTCTTACGATGGCAAATATATTGTAAATGCTACTGTCCGTCGTGATGGTATATCAGTTCTAACTCCAGAACAGCGTTGGGGTAATTTCCCAGGAGTATCTCTAGCTTGGAGAATGTCTCAAGAAAAATTCATGCAGAAAGTTTCTGTAATCAACGACTTGAAGATCCGTGCTAGTTACGGTGTAATGGGGGCTGCTTTTGGTACTGTTCCTCCTACAAACCCTTATGACTTATATGGTTCTAATGCTGGTAGATCTTTCTATGCTGTTAACGGTAGCAGTACATCACCTACAGCTGGTTTCTTTAGAAGTAATATTGGTAACCCTAATACTACTTGGGAACAGGATATTGTTTCTAACGTAGGTTTTGACCTTACTATGTTGAACAATAAGTTTGATATGAGTTTTGATATCTATAAAAAGAAGATCTCTGGAATGCTATATAGAGCTTCTGGAACTGCTTTTGATGTAATATTTACTGGAGATGCTAGTTTGCCATTGGTAAATATTGGAGACATGCAGAATACTGGTATTGATTTGAACATGACTTATCATGCTAAATTGAGCAAAGATTCTAAGTTAGACATCACTGGTATGATCACTACTTACAAAAACAAGTTAGTTAGTATCCCAGGTTTACCTTATTTCCCTGGTCCGCAAATTCGTAATATTATCCCAACAAGAAACGAAGTTGGCCATGGAGTTGGTTCTTTCTACGGTTATAAAGTAATTGGATTGTTTAAAGATGCACAAGATGTTACTGCTTCTCCAAAACAAACCGATGCGCAACCAGGCGTATTCAAATATGCTGACATTAACGGCGATGGTAAAATTGATGCAGATGATAGAACTTATATCGGTGATCCCAACCCTAAATTCACTTATGGTTTGAACTTGGCTTATTCTTATAAGAGTTTTGACGCATCTGCATTCTTCTTCGGATCTGCAGGTAACGACATCTTCGATAACACTAAGATCTTTACAGATTTCCCTGACTTCTTTAAAGGTGGTATTAGAAGAGAAGTTGCTTTAAATTCTTGGACTCCAAGCAATACAAACACAACTATTCCTAAGTTGATGACCACTGGTTCATTTAGTACCGATCTGGTTTCAAACAGCTATTTTATTAGCAAAGGTGGTTACCTACGTTTGAAGCAAGTACAAATTGGGTACACTATGCCAGCTGCTATGCTTACTAAATACGGAATTGAGCGTTTAAGAGTTTATGTGCAAGCTGCTAACTTATTTACACTTACCAATTACAAAGGACTAGATCCTGAGTTACAGGGTGGTGGTATTGATAATGGTAACTATCCACACACAGCAGCCTTTCTTATTGGTGTAAACTTGAACTTCTAAATAAATAATTTAATAGGTGTATATGAAAAAATTAAATAATCAATCCAAAATAATCTTAGGTCTTTTTATCATAACGGCATTGGCTGCTTGTGGAAAAAGCTTCTTAGACAAACCACCGATCGGTACACTTTCACCAATCATCGTATCATCTGAAGATGGTATCCAAGGATTATTGGTAGGAGCTTACTCATTGGTTGATGGCGAAGGTGCATCTGGAGACGGATTTGCATCTGGCGCTTCTAACTGGATCTTCGGAGGTGTTACCAGCGATGATGCCTACAAAGGATCTGACCCTACTGACGTTGCTGATGCTGCGCCAATGGAAAAATGGGGTTCTTCTTTAACACCAACCAACGGTGCTATTCCACAAAAATGGAATTTGAATTTTGCAGCTATTCAACGTTGTAATGATGTGATCAACACTGTGAAAATTTCAACCTCTTTGACTGATGCTAAAAAGACTCTTTTGGTTGCACAAGCACGTTTTTTAAGAGCATACTACCATATGGATTTGAAGAAGATCTTCGGTAATATTCCTTTTGTTGACGAAACTATCAATCCAACCAATACTGCTGTCTCTAACACAGTTGATGCATGGCCTAAGATCAACGACGATTTGAAATTCGCTGCTGATAACTTACCAGAAACTTGGTCTGAAATCGGTCGCGCTAACAAATGGGCTGCAAAATCTATGCAAGCTAAAGCGTTGATGTTCCAGAAAAATTTACCTGCTGCTTATACTATCTTAAAAGAAGTAATCGCTAGCGGTAAAACTTCTAAAGGTGACAAGTACGATTTGAACACTAACTACTATTCTAACTTTAACCCTGCTCAGAAAAATAGTAAAGAGTCTGTATTTGCAGCTCAAACTTCTGTACAGGATGGGTCTTCAGTAGCTTGGGGTGGAGATCCTAATGGTAACTATGGCGATATCTTGAACTTCCCTTACAATGGTGGTCCTGGTGCTTGCTGCGGTTTCTATAACCCTTCACAAGACTTAGCTGATGCTTTTAAAACTGATGCCAATGGTCTTCCATTTACTGATACTTATCAAGTTGGTAACCACGTAAGCTCTCAGTATGGAACTGCATATGTTGGTAACCTTGATCCAAGGATCGACTGGACAATGGGTCGCCCTGGTATTCCATATCTTGATTGGGGTCCACACCCTGGTGTTGATTGGATTCGTAACCCACAAAATGATGGTGTATTTAGTCCACTTAAAAACGTATACGCTGCTTCTCAGAAAGGTGCTTATACAGACGTAGGATCTGCTTATTGGGGACCAACAGAATTGGTTGCTAATAACGTAAACATCATCCGTTTCTCAAACGTTCTTTTATGGGCTGCTGAGTGTGCAGCTGATGCTGGTGATTTACCTGGTGCATTAGCTTATGTAAACAGAGTACGTAATCGTATGACAAATGCAGCTGGCTGGGTTTACAAAGCTAGTGCTTACAATGCTGATGCTGCTCAATATGCTACTCAAACTACTCCTGCTGATACTTATAAAATTGGTTTGTACACTTCATTTGCTGATAAAGCAACTGCTGTTAAAGCAATCCAATTGGAAACAAGATTGGAGTTGGGTATGGAAGGTCACCGTTTCTTCGACTTAGTAAGATGGGGTATTGCTGCTTCAACAATCAATACTTTTATTGCTCGTGAAGTAAACAGACCACTGAAAAAAGGTGCTGTGTTTATTGCTGGTACTCATGAAATGATGCCAATTCCACAGAACGAAATCGATAACATGAATGCAGATGGAACTATCCGTTTGACTCAAAATAAGGGTTATTAATAGTTAACATTTATTCTTTAGTTTTGAAGGAGATAGGGTCGCCCTATCTCCTTTTTTTATTGCTAGATATCAAACTTTTTATGAAAAACTTGCTGCAATTATCTCTTGCATTATTATTGGTGATCTCCATTGCTTCATGCAAAAATCAAAACCATTTGTTTCAACAAATTGAAGCAAAAGAATCAGGAATTCATTTCGCAAACCGCATTATTGAAAATGATTCCGTGAACCCCATCGACCTTACCAATATTTATAATGGAGGTGGTGTTGGTGTTGGCGATTTTAATAATGATGGATTGATGGATCTGTATTTTACAGGTAACCAAGTAGCCAATCAATTGTATTTGAACAAAGGCAATCTTAAATTTGAAGACATCACAAAAACTGCTGCTGTTGATGGTGAAGGAAAATGGAGTAGAGGTGTTTCTGTGATTGATATCAATAACGATGGATTGCAAGATATCTATATTAGTTGCACCATTTTAGAAGATTCAACAAAGCGTGAAAATATCCTGTATATCAATCAGGGCCTGGATAAGCAAGGAATTCCCCATTTTAAAAATATGGCTAAAGAGTATGGTTTGAATGATCATTCCTTTACAACTATGGCTGCATTTTTTGATTATGATAACGATGGTGATTTGGATGTGTATCTCACCGTCAATGAAATTGTAAAAGGAGATAACCCAGCGATCTATCGGAAAAAAATTGTAGATGGCTCTTATCCTAGTACCGGTAAATTATATAGAAATGATTTTGATGCAACACTAAATCATCCGGTATTCACTGATATAACTAAACAAGCTGGTGTTACGATTGAAGGATACGGACATGGTGTTAATATTGCCGACATCAACAAAGATGGTTGGAAAGATATTTTTGTTACGAATGATTTTAACGGGAATGATTTATTATACATCAATAATCATAATGGCACTTTCACGGATAAAGCTTCTACCTATTTTAAACATACTTCTGCCAATGGTATGGGCCAGGATATTATTGATATCAACAATGATGGTTTAGCAGACGTGATCGAATTAGATATGGCACCAGAAGATAACTATCGCAAAAAAATGATGCTGGGTAATATCAGTTATCAAAATTATCAGAACAGCGATTATTTTGGTTACCAATATCAGTACGTTAGAAATAGTTTACAATTGAATCAAGGTCCAAGGGTAAAAGGAAACGATTCAATTGGCGATCCTATATTTAGTGACATCGGATTCTTTGCAGGGATCTCAGAAACGGATTGGAGTTGGTGTCCGGTAGTGGCCGACTTTGATAACGATGGCTTCAGAGACATTTTTGTCACCAATGGATTTCCTAAAGATATTACTGATAAAGACTTTATTACATTTAGAAGAGAAGCTAGTATGATTGCAAAAAAATCATTCACCCTCTCCCAGATCCCGCAAATCAAAATTCATAACTATGCTTTTCGGAATAATGGCGACCTCACTTTTACCAATGCAACTACTAACTGGGGTCTTTCAATTCCATCTTTCTCTAATGGTTCTGTTTATGCAGATCTTGATAACGATGGAGATCTTGATCTTATCGTGAATAATATTAATGACAGTGCTTTTGTGTACAAGAACACAACCATGGATCAGAAAGAAAACCAACAACATTTCTTGAAACTGAAACTTATTGGCGATTCAAAAAATTTAGATGGGTTCGGGGCAATGATCGAACTACACTATGGCGGAAAGCAACAAGTGTATGAGCAAACGCCTTATCGCGGTTATCTCTCAACAGTTGATAACCGTCCGAATTTCGGATTGGGCGCTGTTGCCAAAGTAGATTCAATAATTGTGAAATGGCCCGGTAATAAAATGCAAGTCATTAAAAATATTACTGCCAATCAAATGCTCACTATCAACTATAAAAATGCAGATCAAATATACAATTGGAATGCTCCTAATAAAGTGACCAATAACTTATTTACAGAAGTTACAGATCAATTAAAGATCTCTTATGTAAACAAAGCAAGAGATCACGTTGATTTTAATATTCAAAAGTTATTACCGCATAAATTCACAGAATTTGGTCCGGCCCTAGCCGCTGGCGACATCAATGGAGATGGCTTAGATGATATCATTGCTGGAGGATCTCTTTCAAATAGCGCCCAATTATTATTGCAGCAAAAAAATGGAACATTCACACAAACTGATTTAATAAAAAATGCGAACCGACAAACAAAAAATTGGCAAGACGAAGGGATTGCTTTATTTGATGTAGATGGCGATGGTGATTTGGATCTTTATACCGCAAGTGGTGGTTATGAAATGGCAGCTAACACCAGTGCTTATCAAGATAAATTGTACATCAATGATGGGAAAGGAAATTTCAAGAATGATTCAACAGCATTGCCTATTAATTATACGAGTAAATCTTGTGTAAGAGTAATTGATTATGATCATGATGGAGACCTGGATCTGTTTATCGCAGGTAGGGTAGAACCAGCAAGTTTTCCAAAACCTGTTTCAAGTTTTATCTATCGGAATGATAGTAAAAACGGAGTCATCAAATTCACTGACGTTACTGCAGAAGTGGCACCAGATCTAAAAAATATTGGATTGGTATGTGATGCAATCTGGACCGATTTTGACAATGATGGCTGGCAGGACCTGATTTTGGTTGGAGAGTTTATGCCCATCACTTATTTCAAAAATGATCATGGTAAATTCAAGAATATCACAGCCACTACTGGTACTGAAAACAAAAAGGGCTGGTGGACCAGTATTGTTTCTGGCGATTTTGATAACGATGGCGACATCGATTATATCATTGGCAATGTTGGCTTGAATAGTTTTTATAAGGGCAGCGAGCAGTATCCTGTTACGATCTATGCGAAAGACTTTGATGGAAATGGAAGTTTTGATGCAGTTCCAACAAAATATCTTCCAACTTCTCAAGAAGATACTACCCTAAGGGAATATCCGATACACACCAGAGATGATATGGTGAAACAAATGATCGGGTTCCGATCTAAGTATCAAAACTATAAATTGTATGCACAGGCAACGGTCGATAAAATGTTCACCGAAAAAGAAATGAAAGGGGCATTGAAATTGCAAGTCAATTATTTCAGTAATAGCTTCCTCCGAAATGATGGTAATGGCAAATTCACTTTAGTTCCTTTGCCTTTAAGCACGCAAGTTTCAAATATCAATGGAATGCTAGCGGAAGATTTTGATGGTGATGGTAATTTAGATGTTTTGTTAGTGGGCAATGATTATGGTACCGATGTATCAATTGGTAGGTATGATGCGAGTAATGGACTGTTCTTGAAAGGAGATGGCAAAGGAGGCTTTACACCAAAGTCGATCTTAGAATCAGGCTGGTTTGTTCCAGGTGATGCAAAGGCGTTGGTCAAATTAAGAACAGCTAATGGAAAATGTTTGGTGGTTGCTAGTCAGAATAAAGACCGATTAAAAGCATTTGAATTAAAGCAAACAATTCAAATTGTTCCAATACAGGCTTTAGATGTTTCTGCGATCATTGAATATAAAAATGGCAAAAAGCAAAAAAGAGAATTGAACTATGGTGCTTCACTATTATCTCAATCTGCAAGGTTTATTAATGTAGACGCTTCTGTTGCCAGTGTAACCATTAAAGATTCGAAGGGAACGGAACGGACTATCAAGTACTAGCCTGTTGATCATTGAAAGTGTATTATTATGAAAACGAGATTGCGTTATTTTGTAGCCCTGCCTTTAGTAGTGTTATTTGGGTTAAGCGCTTGTAAACAAAACAAATACCCAAAAGCTTCTGACGAAACAATTGCAGAAGGAAAAAAACTAGCAGAATTGCATTGTCAATCCTGTCATATGTTTCCTGAACCAAATTGGGTGGATGCTAAAACATGGGATCAAGGTGTATTGCCAGCAATGGGTCCAAGACTAGGAATCTTTTCATATAAAGGGAAACATTATCCTGCTGAAAAATATAATCTTTCATTACCCCCAGGGTTTTATCCTTCAAAGCCGGTGATGACGGAAGTACAATGGCAAACAATTATTGATTATTACACTTCTTTGGCGTCAGAGAAAAATGAAATCAAACAAGTTCGGACCTACCCTATAAAAAATGAACTATCATTATTTACGGCTTTAACCCCCAACATTAAGCAAGGGGCACCTTCTACTTCTTTTGTAAAAATTGATTCAGCTTCTAAAGCAAATCCTTTTATTATTTCAGATGTAGTAAAACATCAAATCTATCGATACAACTCACAATTACAACCTACTGATTCATTCACAACATGGGGGCCGATTGTTAATCTAGAAATGAAGCAAAACGAATGGTTTCTTTGTGATATCGGAATTTTAAATCCCAACAACGATAAACTTGGTTCAGGTAAAAAAGTTAGTATCGGAAAGGATGAAAAGTTTATCCAAAAATCAGAACAGTCAGTTATTCGATTACTTCAAAGACCAGTACAGCTTACCACTGCTGACTTAAACAAAGATGGTAAAGACGATATCATTGCTTGCGAATTTGGATACCTAACAGGAGCACTTTCTTGGTTAGAAAACAAAGGTGGTGGAAAATATGATAAACACGTACTAAGGCCCTTGCCAGGTGCCATTAAAGCATATGTAGAAGATTATAATCATGATGGCTTACCAGATATCTGGGTGCTTTTTGCACAAGGAGATGAAGGTGTATATTTATATACCAATAAAGGGGATGGGAAATTTGAAGAGCAGCGAGTGTTAAGATTTCCATCCATCAATGGGTCGTCCTATTTTGAGATGGTGGATATGAATCAGGATGGGTTTAAAGATATCATTTATACTTGTGGCGATAACGCAGATTTCTCCACCGTGTTAAAACCTTATCATGGCGTTTATATTTATTTGAATGACGGGAAAAACAATTTCACGAAAAAATATTTTTATCCTCTGAATGGATGTTATAAAGCAATTGCAAGAGATTTTGATAATGACGGCGATCTAGACATTGCAACAATCTCTTATTTTGCCGACTACCAAGATCAACCAGAAGAAGGATTTGTATATCTACAGAATAATGGAAATTTTGATTTCAAGCCATTTAGTTTGCCGATCACTCAACAGGGCAGATGGCTTACCATGGATGCCGGAGATTATGATCACGACGGAAAAATCGATCTAATACTAGGGAACTTTTCTGTAGCACCCTCTTTTATCAAATCGAAAATTGACTGGAAAAAGGGGCCAACTTTTATGGTCTTAAAGAACACAGGAATAAGATAAAAGATTAAAGATAAAAGTGAAGAGAGGAGGAAGAAGAAGTGAAAAGATAAAAGATAAAAGATAAAAGTGAAGAGAGGAGGCTATATACTCTTAACTATCCAACTTACTAACCTCTCTTCACTTTTATCTTTTATCTCTTCACTTCTTCTATTTTCCTTTTACTTCAATTATTTGTTCTGAATATCCTGTCTTTCCATCCTTTGTCATTCCTTGTACTACTA
>JAPLEO010000024.1 GCA_026391125.1 Bacteroidota bacterium | reverse complement strand
ACAAAACCAATCAGTCCTGTTTTGACCCAACTAACATCTTCCAGATCCTCTTTATGTGCTAAAAAATCGGTAACTAAAATATAAATAAACCAGAGTGCGAATACAACTAAAATCAACCAAATGATATTTACCATATTATTTGTTTATTTTCAATTTGTTTAATTCTGATGAGTATTTTGTGTAAAGCATTTTTATTTGAAAGGTTTCTGATATTCTTTCTTTTCAGCTTTACACAGTAGATAGGAAGATATGAAAAAAATAACAATTTTATTCATTCACTAAAAGCATTCAGAAAATCAGTCATCGTCTTTATCATGCTCTTTTCCACTTTTATGACAGGATGCACAATTAGTGATGTTGTAAATCCCTTCTTCATTATGCTTTGAAATGGTGTTTTTTTCTGAATGTTCATGACAGCTATAACAGGTATAAATAACAAAATTATTATTAGTATGACAAGTGTTGCATGTTACATTATGCTTTTCATCAAGCATAAAATACTTTGAATGATCAAAAGTAGAAGGCACCCATTTACTTGTACTATGACATTTATTGCAGCCTGTCGTTAATAATTGGTGATATGTGTCAGTTGGCTTATTGTGGCAAGCGGTACAATTAATTTTATCGACACCTTGTATCATCTCATGATTAAAATTGCCTTTCAGTTTCCAACTGGAACTATTATGACAACTACCGCAGTTTACAGATAATAGTTTATGAAGCGTATCAACAGGTTTGCTATGACAACTGGAGCAATTAGTTAAAATGTTTACAGATAACAATTCATGCTTAAACCTACTTATAAGCATTCCAGGTTTTATGCCCTTATGGTCGGTATGACATGAAGAACATTCCTGATTTAAGAGCTGCTGATGGAACATAATTTTAGCTTTATTGCTAGAACTATCCATTCCTTTCAAAAATACTTTGTCTACCTCTGATAATTTATGACATGAAATACACTTTTCGTTTGAAATACCCGAGAAAGCTGTGTGACATGACAGGCATTTTTTATTTAATTCCTGATGCCCTTGCACCAACTCCCCTGGGTTGAGCATTGCATGAGGGAAAAAATAACTAAGGCTAATGCAAAAAACTATTATCGCTATAATGCTTACCTTTTTCATTTGCTGAACATTATAATGGTGATAATATGTATCATTGACAAAATCCCTAATAATAAAGTAATCGGCAAATGAACTATTCGCCACTTTTTCAATAAGTCAACAGTAATAGAATCGAAAAATAATTTTTCGTCAACATCCTCCTTATTAGCTCCTGTATTAATTAACTCTAACCTTCTTTCTTTTAAAGTTTCATTTGCATTCTTCAAAAGAAATTTACCAACTAAGCCACTCCCTACAGTAATTAATAACATTACAATTGCAAGCCACGGAAGCCAAGCATTGAAATGAATGCCTGCATGAACGAGCAACATCATTGAGCCAGCCCATGCAAGATATTCATGCAGCGCTAAAAGCTGCTTTGGAGAGCCGGATTTAATTATTTTACTTTTCCTTAATGAATAAATGAAGGATGCTATAATTAAGGTTGTACCAACAGTACCAAGATAACGGCCTATAAATACTAAATCAAATTTGTGAAGAATAAAGTCAATTCCAATAGCGAATAAAACCATTAGCGCATACCATTGGATAAAAGGTAAAAAATACTTTATCAGTAATGGCTTTTTCATAATTATATGTATTAATCATTTTTCCTTTCTCGCCATTTTGTTGATGAGTTGGAATTGCGGCATTAATTGCAGTGAGTCAGATTCATAATCGTATTCCATCTGAAGGTGGTCATTAAAACTTTAAATGCAATACTGAAATTATTTGCATTGGTATACCAAGTATAATTGACTAAACTGTGTTAGATATTACTTAATTTGTATAAGTCTTATACTTAATAGTGCGCTACATTTATATTTAGAAATACTCTGAGCACTAATGGCAACAAAGATCCTTCAAAAATTATTGCTGCCTATTTCCATTGTTATCATTGCTACTGGCTCAGTTGGTTACTCTGTTTATAAAAGCAATGCGGAAATGAATGATTCCGAAAAATGGGTTCATCATACAGAACATGTTTTAAATCTATCAAAAAACATTCTCTCGGCTACCATAGATATGGAATCTGGTGTTCGAGGATTTGAACTTACAAAAGACAGCGACTTTCTTGCACAAACGATTTTATCAAAAAAAGTCATAAACGAAGATATAGAAGACCTAAAAGTATTAACTCAAGACAGGATTAGTCAACAAATACTGTTAGATTCATTAGAATTCTATTTAGAAAAGAGAATAGCCTCTTTAGATCTTGCTACGGAACGAATAAAAACGGATGGACTAACTGCTAGCATAACCAATTTAATAATAGATGGGAAAAAATACTCAATTGCAATTCGATACTTTATTGACAAAATTCAAGCAAATGAATATGAGCTACTTAAAGAAAGGGAACTAGTAAACGAAAAAAGTGTGGTTACTTTTTATCGGTTTTTAGGGGCTATGTTTCTTTTAATGCTTTTCCTTTGCGTTCTATTTATAATAAGTTATTATAGAAATTTACTTCAAACGCGTGACAAAATATTACAAGCAGATGAATTGATCATCTTAAATAATGATTTAAAGATCTCGGAATCTAAATACCTAAAGCTAAACGATGATCTAGAGCATCTTGTAATTGAACGAACTGCAAAACTAGAATTGGCTAATAAAGATTTAGAGTCTTTCTCCTATTCTGTTTCTCATGATTTAAGATCCCCAATCAGAGCAATCAATGGTTATACAAAAATATTAGAGGAAGATTATCACGATAAGTTCGATGAAGATGGATTATCGGTTTTAGCCTCTATAATAACTAACTCAAAAAAAATGGGGCAGTTAATTGATGATCTACTTGCTTTTTCAAAACTAGGTAGAAAATCAATCAGCGGTTCGGAGATTAATATGCAACAAATGGTGACTACACTTTGCCAAGAAATATCAAAAGAAAATCTCGCTAGAAAAATAGAATTTAGTATTCATCAACTTACCCCTATTTATGGCGATCCTTCTCTTTTGCATCAAGTATGGATTAATTTGATAAATAACTCAGTTAATTTTTCAAAATATAAACCTACAACAATCATTGAAATTGGCTGCTATCAAAAAGATGATCAAACAGTTTATTTTGTTAAAGATCATGGGTCTGGTTTTGATATGAAATACTATGATAAGTTGTTTGGCGTATTCCAAAGATTACACGGACAGGAAGAATTTGAAGGAACAGGCATTGGTCTTGCGATTATTCAAAAAATAGTGACCAAGCACAATGGACTTGTTTGGGGAGAATCAATTTTAAATGAAGGCGCAAGCTTTTATTTTAGTCTTCCTAATGAAAAATAATGGGCTCAGAATTAACTAAAAAATATACAAAATGACAAATACCGCTATAGAAATATTATTGGCCGAAGATAATATTGACGATGCAACACTTACTATTCGGGCGCTCAAAAAAAGTGGACTAACAAATAAAATTCAACATGTGAAAGATGGAGCTGAAGCGTTGGATTTTATTTATTGCAAAGGCGATTTTACAGATCGAAATTTTGATGAGCAACCAAGGTTAATTTTGCTGGATCTTAAAATGCCCAAGGTTTCTGGGATGGAAGTACTTGAAAAATTGAAATCAGATCCCAAAACAAATACTATTCCAATAGTGGTCTTAACTTCTTCAAAAGAAGATCCAGACATTAAACATTGCTATGCCTTAGGCGTAAATAGTTATATCGTAAAGCCAGTTGAAAGCGCAAATTTTTTTAATGTTTTAAAGGAGTTAGGTTGCTATTGGATGATACATAATGTGCACCCAATAATATAATTGCAAAAATGGAAACTTCGTTAAAAGTTCTAATTCTGGAAGATAGTACTGCTGATGCGGATTTAATTAAGCGATTAATTAAAAAAGAAATTAAAGATGCTGAGTTTCATGTTGCCATGACTAAAGACAGTTTCATCCAGGCGTTGGATGATTTTTCTCCAGATGTTATACTCTCAGATAATTCATTACCCAATTTCGATGGTTCAGAAGCATTAAACATAACACGTCGTAGATTATATCAAATTCCTTTTATACTAGTAACAGGAACTGTTTCTGAAGAGTTTGCAGCAAATATTATAAAACAAGGGGCAGATGATTATATTCTTAAAGACAGACCTGCAAGGCTTCCCTCAGCCATTACTGCGGCTTTAAAACAGAAACGCACTGATAAAGAGAAACTGGAAACGGTGATAAGGTTAAAAGAAAATGAAAAAAAATACAGGGAACTAGTTGAAAGGATATCTGATAGTTTTATAGCGCTTGATCTAAACTGGCAATTTACCTATGTAAATAAAAAAGCAGAGGAATTATTTAATTATAAGATGAGTTATCTTTTAGGAAAAAATATATGGGATGAATTAAATCGCCCAGATGTTATATTGATAAAACCGCATTATGAAAAGGCCTTGAATTATTTGGAAAACCAACATTTCATAGAATTTTCTACTTCTTTTAATAAATGGATAGATACTACTATATACCCATCAGAGAATGGTATTTCAGTATACATTAAAGACATAACAGAGCAACATGAACACGAAGAAAATTTAAAACTGTTAGAGCAAAAAATAGAAGATCAAAAAGTTCAGGAACAAAAAAGAACCGTACGTGCAATAATTAATGCGCAGGAAAAAGAACGTAATCATTTAGCGAAAGAGCTTCACGACAATATCAATCAAATCTTAACAGGAGCTAAAATATATTTAAATCTGGCGGGCAATAAAAATGAGACTCTAAAAGAATTGATCAAATACCCAAACGAATTAATTGATATGTCAATCAAAGAAATTCGCATGCTTTGTCAAAAAATGGTATCACCTGCGAAAGACTCTCCGCTGAAAGAATTGATCGAGGATCTTATCGCATCGTTCAAGAAAAATAATGAGGCTATCATTATTGAATTTGAATATTCTGTTTTGTCTGATTTTATCACCGATGAGCTTAAGACAAATATCCTCAGGATAATTCAAGAGCAGGTCAATAATATTTTCAAATATGCCGAAGCAAAGAATTTAAGCATCTCAATAAAAGAAGCCAATCATGCAATCGCCATTACTGTGATAGATGATGGTAAAGGGTATGATACTAGTAAGAAAAGAGAAGGGCTGGGTATTTCAAATATGATCAATCGAATAGAGTCTTTTAACGGTACAGTAGATATTGTAAGCGATATTGGAAAGGGTTGCAAAACTTTTATTCAAATACCGCTTATTGGAGAGGAAGACAAAAGTAGTGAACCAAGGTAATGCTTCAACAAGTGTTTGAAATAAGGCTGTATTGCTTTAATAATACAGCCTTATAGAAGCTGACTATCTTATTTGTCCCCGAATAAGTCCGGCTGGTTTAGCTGTACTATGGGCATTCACATAAATCGCATCTGATTTCATAGAAAGGTATGTGGCATCATCTAAGGCGACAATTTTTACGGTTCCAAAATCTGTAGCAGCACTATAAAAGCCGATCAACACACCACCATTTACACCAGCTGCTGCTTTGTGAATATGAGCGGCAGTTAGTGCATCGGTTGCTTCTAAGTTTGAAACAGTAACTTTCACATACATCTGTTTATCCGCTGTAACTCTTATAATTGCAAGTCCTGTGGCAGTGCTTGTTCCTGCAGGCAGTTCATTAGCAGGAGTCATTACTACATCTGCAGCCACGTCGATGGTTTTATTTAACTGACCACGAATCAGGCCGCCAGCCATTTGTGTGCTGTGAATGTTTACATATAAATCGTTTAAATCCGATTTAAGGCTATCGATAAAGCTGGTGCGTAAATCAGTAATAGTGGAAGTTGCTGAATTATTTGAAAATGTAGGCTTCAAATCCAAAATAACGCCTGAGCTGGTCAATACATTTCCCACATGGATATGTGCATTTGTAAGTGCATCACCACTTGCTAAACCTGTTACGGTTAACGTGTATTTTAAAGAGTTGTCAGAAAGCAGTTCAATCATTGCCATGCCTGTTTCTGTTCTAGCTGTGTTTGCCGGAACTTCGTATTTGCTTGACATATTGATCATCCAACTTTTAACTACAGTAGGTGCAGGAGTTGAAACAGAATCTTTCGTGCAAGAGAATAAGAATAACGATAACACAAAGGAGAATAGTACGGTTGAATAGTTTGGTTTTATCATAAAAGGAGTTTTGTAAAAACCTGTACGATACCTCATTAAAAATGGTTGCCTGTAAGCTCTCTTATTTTATTGCCAGCATTAATTAGAAAAATTTAAAGGATCTGCTAAAAATAAGAAGCTGAAACAACCTATAACAGTCATTTCAGCTTCTTAAAGTGTGTAGGCTGGAAAATCCAGTCAAATTGACCCCCTAGTACCAATTTGAATACTTCTTGGGGTTAACTGGATATGGCTAAAATGGGTCATTGAAATTTGGAGATGCTAGGTCTTGGTCAACTGTCGAAAAGGGATCAATGTACATGGATTTTCCACTCACACTAATAATTAAAATATCCATAACAAATAAAATTTTAGTGACTTATTTTATGTATTAATTTTTTAAATTTTTATCATGCCCCACAATGTTGATATTTCAGTTCAAAAGATGGTTAGCAGTGATAAATTTATATTCTGATATTTATAGCAATATAGTGGTATATGAAAAAAAATTCTAGGGTGTTTATCTTATTGACTATCTGCCTTTTTTTAAGCGAAATGCTAATAATGGTGATATTAGAATTTTTTCCGAATATCAATAAGTTGATAGAAGCATTCATTGATGCATCAGTGCTTTCTATTATAATTTTCCCCATCATCTATAATCAGCTATTTAAACCTTTAAAAGAAAGTATTGCACACAATGCTCAAAATGAGGCTAAAATAAAAAATGAAAGAAATCTATTCAAAGCGCTTTTCGATAATCTTCCAGATGCGGTATACGTAAAGGATATTCAATATAGAAAAATCTTAGCCAACCCAATAGACCTTCAATATATGGGAATTACCTCTGAAGAGGATATAATAGGAAAAACGGATGCAGAAATATATGATAAAGAGGTTTCAAAAAGCTCTTATAGCGATGAACAGGAAATATTTAAAACTGGCATAGCGATTATTAATAAAGAGAATTTTTTTATTGATAACAGAGGAGAAAAGCATTGGATGTTGAATTCAAAAGTGCCATTTAGAAATAACAATAATGAAATTATTGGACTTGTTGGAATTAGTAGAGAAATTACTGAAAGAAAACAAGCTGAATTGCAAAAAGAACTGGCTTTAGAAGGGCTCGAAAAAATATCTAGTCGAGTACCCGGAGTAGTATATCAATATCTTTTACGTCCGGATGGTAGTTCCTGTTTTCCTTTTGCAAGTGATGCAATTAGAGAAATTTACCGCGTAACCCCTGAAGAGATTAAAGAAGATGCGACGAAAGTATTTGATGTATTACATCCTGACGACTATGAAGCTGTTTCAGATTCCATTAAAAAATCTGCGAAAGAATTATTACCATGGAACTACGAATACAGAGTCAAATTTAACGATGGAACTATACGTTGGCTGCATGGTAATGCAATACCCCAAAAACAAGAAGATAGTTCGGTTCTTTGGCATGGATTTATAACTGATATTACAGAAAGAAAGTTATCAGAAATAAATTTACAGGAATCTAATACAAGATTTAGAACAATTTTAAATGATGCACCCCTTGGAATAGCTTTAATTGATTTAGAAACCGGTAAAATTATTGATGCGAACCCTATGTTTGCTAAAATAACAGGCCGTTCAATACAAGAACTAATTAATACTAGTTGGATGAGTATCACTCACCCTGATGATATTTATTCCGATTTAGAAAATAAGGAACTATTGGCCTCTGGTAAAATCGATAATTTTCAAATGGAGAAACGCTATTTTCTTCCTGACGGATCATTTGTTTGGGTAAATATGACGATTTCTCATTTGATCAAAGAAGAAAATATGCCAATATATCACCTTTGTATGATTGAAAATATTACTCAAAAAAAACAAACAATAGAAAAACTCAATATGCTTTCACAGGCGGTTGATCAAAGCACATCAACCATTATTATAACTAATTTTGAAGGCAATATTGAATACGTCAACAAAAAATTTATAGAAGTTTCTGGCTATGGGTTAAATGAAGTGATCGGCAAAACTCCCAAGATTTTAAAATCAGGTTATACAAAAAAAGAAGAATATAAATTGTTATGGAATACGATTAAATCTGGAGATACTTGGGAAGGAGAATTTCATAATAAGAAAAAAAATGGAGACTTATATTGGGAATCTGCTAAAATTTCTGCTGTTAAAAATGAAAAAGGGACTATTACTCATTTTATGGCACTCAAAGAAGACATCACAGCGCGAAAATTAGTTGATAAGAAATTACAAAGCATTGCCTGGCACCAAAGCCACCAAATACGAGGACCACTAACAACCATCATGGGAATAATTACAGCAATGAACTTTAAGATTACATTAGAAGAGAAAATAACTTTACTAGGTAATTTAGAATCTGCAGCAAAAAAAATGGATACAGCTGTTAGAACTATTGTGGGAGAAGCAACCTCAACCAAGATATGATTCATTGGTTAAAAATATTTTTATTCAAAATTGCAAATTCTCAATATCATTTAAATCTTTGTTTCTTCCGGCAGCTTTCTTTGCTTCAATTAAATGATTCAGATGAATCACACGAACTGGAATTTTATCGATTAATTCTATAGTAGACAAATCAAATGCATCTTTAAATGACACCCCTTTTACAGCAGTCATAATCTCAATTGCACTAGGAGGCTTCCCGAATGCAAATACATCATATTGAGTAGAAAAAAACTGCTCTATTGGAATTGCTTCAATAGGCAACCCAAAATCAGTAATTGTATGAAAAAGTTTCTGAAAATTCGTCTCGGTCTTATTAACCCAAATATCCATATCACCTGTAGAACGACTGTATCCTCTAATAATTACAGCATAACCGCCAACTAGCATATACTCAACATCATGCTTATTGAGTAATACAATAAAGTCTTGAAAATCTTCATTGAAAATATGCATCTAAGAAATTCTTTTAAATGATTTGAAATATTTTCTATCAACTTTTTTTTGAAGAAATTGAGGTTCTTGAAAACATACTTCAATCATGCGAGCTGCAGCTGTCAATTTTTCTTCATGAGATTTGTCAAACCAATATTTATAATCAATATTACCCTCTTCCGCCATATTTCGTGCAGAAAAAATAGTAGTATCTACAAACTTTCGTTTCATAATTTGAAATACAAGTTAATAAAAAAAGGCTCCAATATGGAACCTTTTATAAGTGTAGCCTAGCGGTTAACCTTATCTAACCAATTTTGGAAGGATTTTATACGATTTTGCTTAATAAATCAACCAAAAAATAACGGGAACTGGAACTTATCATGTCATGCTTTATAACAAAGGCCACTAATTTTTACCCTCACTTTATTACATACAATATAAATATTTACCCTAACTTTGAAACATGTTCAAACGACTATTATTACAAGAACTTGATAAATGGAGGTTACAAGAGAGGCGAAAACCTTTAGTGATTAGAGGTGCTAGGCAGGTTGGCAAAACAACCCTTGTAAATCAATTTGCAATTCAATACGATCAATATATCTATTTAAACCTTGAATTAGCTGAAGACAAAGAACCCTTTGAGAAATTCACTTCGATTGAAAACCTTGTTAACATATTATTCTTTTTAAAAAATAAAACACTAGCAAAAAAAAATAGTACGCTCATATTTATTGACGAAATTCAAGAAGTACCAAAAGCATTAAATACACTTCGATATTTTTTTGAGTCTGCTTCTGAAATACGCTCATATTTATTGACGAAATTCAAGAAGTACCAAAAGCATTAAATACACTTCGATATTTTTTTGAGTCTGCTTCTGAAATTTCAGTTATTGCAGCAGGTAGTATGCTAGAAACTTTATTTGATAAAAATATTAGTTTCCCAATTGGACGTGTTGAATATTTAGTAATAAGACCTGTATCATTTCCTGAGTTCCTTTCTGCAATGGGAGAAACTGCTGCATTAGATCAACTGCAACAAATCCCTCTAGCCACATTTGCACATTCAAAGTTATTAGGATTATTCCATACATATGCTTTGATAGGTGGCATGCCCGAAATTGTACAACATTATGCTACGAACAAAGACCTGGTTGCATTGGCACCAATTTATGATTCGTTAATTAGCGGATATTTAGAAGATGTTGAAAAATATGCGAGTAGCAATTCACAATTACTACATATTCGACATTGTATTCAATGTTCATTTGCACAAGCAGGAAAAAGGATAAAGTTTGAAGGATTTGGTAATTCATCTTATCGATCTCGCGAAATGGGCGAATCATTACGGACACTAGAGAAGGCTTTACTATTACACTTAATTTATCCAAGTACTACTGCTACTTTACCAATTGTTCCTGATATTAAAAAATCACCAAGGCTTCAAATTTTAGACTCAGGATTATTAAATTATTTTGTTGG
>JAPLEO010000036.1 GCA_026391125.1 Bacteroidota bacterium | reverse complement strand
ACTCAATCTCTCGGACCTTAATAATCTTAAAATTCTTACTGAAGTGGCGTGCTTTACGCTCTTGAAGGTTTAATTCAAATTCTGTTCTTGTTGCCATTTTTTGGGTTTTAATGGTCAACTTATTTCAGGCATTGACAGAAAAAAGTGAGGAGTGAGGGGTGAGAAGTGAGGGGTGGAGGTAAAAAGTGAGGAGTGAGGGGTGAGAAGTGAGGAATGGAGGAAAAAAGTGAGGAGTGAGAGGTGAGAAGTGAGGGGTGGAGGAAAAAAGTGAGGAGTGAGAGGTGAGAAGTGAGGGGTGGAGGAAAAATTGACTGTGGTTGATGAAATACTTCTTAGAAATACGTTAACCCCAGCTTTCAAGCTGGGGCAGCTAAGAAAAGGGTAAATTTTATCTTTACGATGATTAATTGATGGCTTTGAAGCTTTCTGCCATTTTGCTGCAGATATCAGTCTCAACCATTTGAACAGCTAGGTCTAGCATGTTGCTAAATGCCCTATCGCTGCTAATGCCATGGCCAATTACTACGGGTTTCGCTACTCCTAGAACTGGAGAGCCACCATAGTTTTCGTAGTGGAAGCGGTTAAAATAAGTGTCCTGATCAAAATTGCGCAGTGCGGCTAGGTCGTACACGCTTTCTGCCATTTTTAGAATGATATTGCCTGTGAAGCCATCGCAGACGATCACGTCGGTCTTCTCAGTGAAGATATCGCGGCCTTCAATATTGCCTATGAAATTGATCTGTGCATTTTCTTTGAGGAGTGGGAAAGTGGCCTGGCATAAGATATTACCCTTGCCTTCTTCTTCTCCTACATTTAATAAGCCAACTTTTGGATTGCTGACCTTTAATATATGCTGTGCATACAAGCTACCCAACACTGCAAATTGATTCAGCAGTTCTGGTTTGCAATCGGCATTTAAACCAACGTCTAAAATAACACCGGTTTCTCCATTTGATTTTGGAACAACACCCGATACACAGGGGCGAAGCACGCCAGCAATAGGCTTGATGCTAAACATGGCACCCACTAACATGGCTCCTGTATTACCTGCACTAATAAAAGCATCGATCTTTCCGGTAGCCAACAGGTGGTATCCGATACTGATCGAAGATTTTTGCTTTTCTTTTAATGCTTTGGTAGGATGCTCGTGATAGCCTATCACTTCTGGGGCATGTACTAAATGCAGTAAAGGTGATGCAACCTGATGTTCCTCCAATAATGGCTGAACCAAGGCTTCATCACCTATACAAAATATATTAGCTGTACTAGTATTGACAGACAAGAAGTGTTTCAAGCCTTTCACCGCCTCAAGCGGTGCAAAATCTCCACCCATCATGTCTAAGCCAATATTCATGTGCGGTAAGCTAAGGTAAAATTTGAACTAAAAGGTTACGCTTTAAGAGGAGCTTTTTCAGCTACTAACTTTCCTTTGTAGAACAATTTGCCTTCGCTCACGTGCGCACGATGGCGTACATGTAATTCTCCAGTAGTAGTATCCTTGCTTAAGGTTACTTCCTGAGCCTTATAGTGTGTTCTTCTCTTAGCACTACGTTGCTGAGAATGTCTGCGTTTAGGATTTGGCATAATTCGAAATTTATAATATCAAAAAAATTATTCTAAGTTTTTAAACTGGTCTAATCCCTTCCACACCGTATTCGTTGTGGTGTCTTTTGTTGCTTCCTCTTCCATCTTCCTCAATTTCTCTAACACTTCCAGGTTACATTTTGGTCCCCCGATCTCCGATTCCTTACACATTTTCTGCAAAGGAAAACTTAGGTTGATGAATTCGAAAATCCAATCGCTCAAGTGTAAATGACTTTCGCCCCTTGCTATATAATAAATGTCCGGATCTTCTTCCGACTCATTCATTTTTTCTGGTTCTTCCACCAACTTTACGATGATGTTGAACTCGTCCCAAAGCTGCATGGGTAGCGGATTTCCACAGCGATCGCAATTCACATTAGCCGCTCCATCAATGTCAAATTTCAACTGCATGAATCCAGAATTTTTTTCCAAACTCAGCTTGACATTGGCGTCGAGATTAATAAAATCTTGCTCACCATAGGGTACAAAGAACTTATCGTCTATTCGATATTCGAATACATGAATCCCCGGCTTCAAACCCACAAATGCTATTTCAAATTCCCTCCGATGACTCATATCCTTTTTTTAAGGGCTCGCAAAGGTAGGCCAATTACGCGTAACTGCCAAAGGAAAATCGTCCTAAAACCGATATCACTTATTAACAGCACTGAATAACAGATATAATCCGCAATTTTGTACCCATGAGAACCCAAACGAAGATAACTGTAAATGCACTGATTTCATTGGCTTTATTGCTTTTTCCAGCCATTTTGATCTTTGTTTTCTCCTATTTCAGCCTTCAGGTGGAGGAATATTATAGCAATAATTGGTACCCCGCCATTGGTAATACCCTTCGGATGATCACCCGAAACGTACCCTTTAGCATCGGGGATATACTCTATATATTAGTAGGTTTCTCGCTCTTAATTGGTTTAATCAGGTGGTTGATGGCGGCGATTCGAGAAGGATTTGACCTTCAAACCATCGGAGCAGGCCTGATTGTACTAGTCAGAAAATTGCTTTGGATCTATATTGTATTCAAGTTAATATGGGGACTCAACTACGACCGCATGGGCATCGCCTATCAGTTAAACCTCGACACAGAACCCTATCAAAAGGAATCGGTTGTTCAGATCACCCGCGATTTAATGGATAGCCTCAACGCCTGCAGGAAGCAGATCAAAGACACCATCATACCAGAACAGTCTTTCGATCAGATCAATCGCGAAGCATTCCGATGCTACCAGGGTCAGTCGATGCAATACCATTTCCTGAATTACCGAAACCGTTCAGTGAAAGAAAGCCTCTATAGCCCCATCGGCGATTTTATCGGATTTACAGGCTATTTCAATCCATTTACAGGAGAAGCACAGGTTCGAAACGATATTCCCAGGGTGATGGTGCCCTTTATTACCTGTCACGAAATGGCGCATCAAATGGGTTATGCCAGCGAATCGGAAGCCAATTTTGTGGGATACCTCACGGCTACCAGCTCGAAGGACGTATACTTTAGATATTCTGTGTACCTCGAACTCTTTAGCTATGCGCAGGGAGCTGAGATCTTGTTGTATAGCAAAGAGAAAGACTTTCCCGCATTTGAGAATATGCTCAAATTCAATAAAACCTATCTAGATAGTTTGGTACGGAGAGACCGCAAAGAGATCAGGCAGTTTTTTCAGAAGCGCAAGAACAATATCAGTCCGGCTTTTAATAGCCTGTACGACCAATACCTCAAGCTCAACAAACAAACAGCCGGAATCGACAGCTACGACGACGTCATCGGCTGGCTCATTGCTTACAAGAAAAAGTTCGGAAAGATCTAGTTAGAATTTATTCTTCCACATCATACTTTCAACGGGGCGGTTGGGCTGACCGCTATATTTCGCATTTCCTTTTTGATTGTACTTCACTTCAATTTCTCCATCAACAGGGAAGTAGATCAGCTGACCAATCGGCATACCATAATATACACGCACAGGTTGTTTTACCGAAATTTCCAGTGTCCAGTTACCGCAGAAACCCACATCGCCTTTACCAGCTGTTGCATGGATATCGATGCCCAATCTGCCAGTAGATGACTTGCCTTCTAAGAACGGAACGTGTGAATGTGTTTCTGTATATTCTTCAGTCACACCTAGATAAAGAACATTGGGTAGCAACACAAATCCTTCTTCCGGAATATCAAAATGTGAAATGGTATTATGGACTTTTGCATCCAACACTTCACTATCGTAAGTAGCTAAGTTTTTTCCCAAATGCACATCGTAACTATTGCTTCCGAGATCCTGTCTGTCGTACGGAACTATTTTGATGGTGCCTTTTTCTATTTCTTCTAAAATGCGCTTGTCAGAGAGAATCATGTTATTTTTGTTTGAATTGCAGGCTATAAAACTAGTGCTGCAAGCTAAAATCTAAATTGTAGCTGTGGCATTGTTTTATCAACAAGATATCAACGAACAAACAAAATTGGCAATCTGGGAATTAGCAGAAACAGAAGATTTTTTTGCTAGTTCCATATCCATTCAGAGCAATATCACGCATCCGCATAAACGGCTACAACACTTTGCAGGACGATATTTGCTGCCTTATCTCTTTCCTGATTTTCCATCCAGCGAAATTGCGATAGCGAATACGCGCAAACCATTTTTACCAGAAGAACAATACCATTTTTCCATTTCTCATTGTGGCAATTATGCTGCTGCAATTGTGAGCACAAATGAACGTGTTGGAATTGATATTGAAGTGATCACAGAAAGAGTACACAAGATCAAACATAAATATTTGCATCCCACAGAGCTTGCATTTGTAAATGAATTTCCTGTCGAAAAACAAACTGAATTGCTCACACTATTATGGAGCGCCAAAGAAGCCATGTTTAAATGGTGGGGTAGTGGCGATGTAGATTTTAGTGAGGTCTTACGTTTTGATCCATTCGATTTTTCAACAGAAGGGATCATCCAAGCGAGATTTGAAAAATGGGAAATTGTTATTCCTCTCGAATTACATTATCGGTTGATGGGGGGAATGTCTGTTGTGTGGGTGAATAATAAGTGAAAAGATAAAAGATAAAAGTGAAAAATGGACAGGCATTAGTCTGCTACTCGGATATTATTTCTAGGTATCAATTTAAGACTCTTGAGCAGCGTTTGTTTAATCTGGGTTTTCACAATTTGTCCCATGGTAGTTGCACGTAAATACTTTGGTTGTTGAAAGAACTCTGATAGTTCCACTTTGAGCTGTTCAATTTTTACATCCGATGAAATATTATCGCCGATCATGATGTCGAGTAATTCCTTCACCCTGAATTTTGCAGAAGATAAACGGAACGCCATCTGTGTTTTTTCTTCGGCCTGATATTGTTCAATGGATTCTATATTCAAGTGTTTGGTAACTATATCAACAAATGGTTTATTCTCTTTAAAGAATTGAGGTAAGTATAAATTTTTTCTGCCCTCGTAAGATTGTTGATCAAAATCAATTGGGCGGATGCGGTATTGAAAATCTACAATGTCTGGTGTAATATTTACCACAAAATTATAACTACGCATATCTCCGAGTAAATGCGCAAAACAACGCTCATTAAATTTTACAAACTCCTTCGCCAAACGAATCTGATTAGTGCTTGTATGATTTAAATAATCTTGAATAAAAATATCTCCTGGTATGCCGGGGATATGTTCTTCTACAAGCGTATCGCCTTTTGTAAAATATACAATCCTGTTGGGAGAGAGTAGGTGTTCTAATTCTAGTCCATAGATCCTGCTCGAGTCTGCTTTCTTAATATAATAGTGATCGTAATTATCGTTGTATTTATTGATGATGCGGATGCGGATGGGCTGACTATTTCCGAAGAAACAAAAATCAATACCTGCAACATCTAAATGATTTACAAAACTAAGATCACCCTTGGTTTTGAGGTAGGCATAATTCATCACTAGTGTTTCACGCAAATACTCCCAATGGTGCATATCATAGGAAGCTTTTTCCCAAGCTGTATCTTTTCCGTTCTTGTCTTTAATGGGAACGGTATAGGTAAAGTTCCGAAGATCATTATAGGAAGCGGGGAGGTTAACTTCCCTTCCATATTTTATTAAATAATCGCGCAGCGGGGTTTGCACCGGAAAGATGGGTTTCTTTCTAGAGGGCCGATCTGGCTGATCGCTGGTTCGCTGATTTTCGAAAAGATTAATCAAGTAATATAGGTTCGTTGTCGTCAGTAATATTCAAATTTACGGCATCTGCGCCAGCAATTCCTTCAATGCTGCCACGAATATGTGCGGCGTTCAATAAAACCTTTTCTAATTGCTTCTCGCGGGCCTTCCATAATTTTTCCATGGTATCTCTTTCGCGTTGAATACTCTGACGCATATTCATGAATCCTTCACGGATGGCTTTCCACTGTTCGCTGAATTCGGTGCCAATTAAATAATCGTAGAGCATCACCATTTTATCGCCCTTATTCTCCTGACTTTTTTTAGCATCGTGCACTTTTAAAATGGCGTTGCGTAAAACAAGAGCTACACTTTTTACTTCTGCAAATGTGCAGATATATACGCCATCTCTTTCTCCAAATCGATCCATGTCTTTTGGAAAAGCTTGTGTAACAATCACAGCCACATCAGCGCCAAGGTTGCGCATATCGGTTTTAAGTTTTTCGATCCAGTCGTTCGAGAAGTCTTTGGTACGTTTACTTTCATAAATGATCTTACCCGTTTCAACACCTAAGCGATTGTGCACTACTTGAATGCAATCTGCACCACGAACGCCTTTGCCTACTTCTTCTATTTTATCGAAAGGAAAACTAGCGGCTAATAATTCTTCGAGCATTAGTTCTTGCACTTCGCCTTGTAATTGCATGCTGCCTTGTTCAGATTTACGGCGCATTTCTTCGGCCAGTTTTTTCTGATCGTCTAATTGTTTTTCCAGTTCTTTTACCCTCAGTTGATGTTCCTGTTCTTTCAGGTTAATTTTTTCAGATTCATCCTTGAGCAATTGTTCTTTCAATTTCTCACGTTCTTCCATGAGTTGGCGCTGAACATTTAATTGAAGTTCAGCTTCTCTGTTTTGGAGGGCCTGTTCTTTTTGCAAGTATTCGAGTTCCTTTTTACGGGATTCTTTCAGCTTCTCTGCATTTTCTGTAGCGGCGTCTTCCAAGAGTTTCAGTTGGTTCTCAAAATCGGAGCTCACAGATTTCTTGATCGATTCCTGAAGTTCGGATTGTAATTTTTTCTTTTCTTCTTCCAGTTTCAGCGCCGCTTCTTTTTCTTTATCGGAAATGATTTGTTGGAAGGATTGTTCTTTGAGTTTGAATTCCTGGTCCTTTTTGTTTTGCCAATCGAGCATTTGGTTGCGTAATTCTTTCTGAATTTCTTCACGCATAGATTCACCAGGTTCGAACTGGTGGTGGCAATTAGGACAATTTATGATAAACGCGGCCATTGATATTTTTTTACAAAGTAAGCGATTGCCGCGAAATGGAAAAACTCCCTACATTTGCAGTCCTTAAAGCGGAGGTGGCGAAATTGGTAGACGCACTACTTTGAGGTGGTAGCGGGGTAACAGCCGTGGGAGTTCGAATCTCCTCTTCCGCACAAAAACCTTCCCGGGAACCGGGAAGGTTTTGTTGTT
>JAPLEO010000079.1 GCA_026391125.1 Bacteroidota bacterium | reverse complement strand
TGGAGCAGAAGGTATTGGTTTATTCCGCACAGAGCATATGTTCTATGGTGAAGGAAGCGATGAACCACTATTCTTATTGCGCAAAATGATCGTGAGCAAAACTGAAAAAGAAAGAAGAGTTGCGTTGAACGACTTAGCAAAGTTTGTGAAGAAAGACATGAAAGCTACACTGAATACCATGAATGGATATCCAGTTACCATTCGTTTGCTAGATCCACCATTGCACGAATTTGTTCCACACGACGTATCTAAACTAACTCAGTTGAGCAAAGAGTTGGGTATTAGTATGAGCTTGTTGAAAAGAAGGGTTTTGGCATTGCATGAGAATAACCCAATGTTAGGTCACCGTGGTGTTCGTTTAGGGATCTCTTATCCAGAGATCACTGAAATGCAGATCAGATCTATCTTTGAAGCAACTGCAGAATTATTGATCGCTGGTAAAAAACCTTTCCCTGAGATCATGGTACCTGTTACTTGTACTGTAAATGAGTTAACACACCAGAAAGCAATTGTTGACAGAGTGTATAAGGAAGTATTGGAAAAAACCAAACTGAAAAAAATCCCTTATCTATTCGGAACAATGATTGAAATTCCAAGAGCTGCTTTGAAAGCAGAAAAAATGGCAACAGAAGCAGACTTCTTCAGCTTTGGAACGAACGACTTAACTCAGATGAGTTTCGGATTCAGTAGAGATGATATTGGAGGATTCTTACCAAACTATCTTGATCAAAAGATCTTGGATGATGATCCATTCCAAACAATTGACCAGGAAGGTGTAGGCGAGTTGATCAAGTTCGGTACTGAACGTGGACGCAAAACCAAACCTAATTTAAAAGTAGGTATCTGTGGAGAACACGGTGGTGATGCAGAGAGCGTTAAGTTCTGTCACCAAATAGGAATGAACTATGTAAGCTGTTCTCCTTTCCGCGTGCCAATCGCAAGATTAGCAGCAGCTCAGGCAGCAGTAAGCTTTCCTAAGAAAAAATAAATGATCCCCTTTTATAAAGCCTTCCGCAAAACGGAAGGCTTTTTTTATGCAATGAATTCTTCTATATTTTTAAGGGATTAGTATCATCATTTTCGATTGAAATCGCTAAATATCATAATCATTTGCGATTTTAATCACTAAATATCATAATATTTTGCGATTTAGGCCTATCTCCAAATAAATGGTAACTTTCCTAAAACTAAAGATCATGCTAAGGTTCATCGCAAAAACATTGATTACAGCAGTAGCCGTATTAGTAGCAGCTTATGTATTAGATGGCGTACATGTGAAAGATAGTATGACAGCAGTGCTTGTTGCAGCAGTACTTGGCTTACTCAATAGTTTTGTAAAACCGATCCTAGTAATTATCACCATCCCCATCACCATATTTACATTAGGCCTATTCCTATTAGTGATCAACGTGCTCATAGTAAAATGGGCATCCGATATTGTACCTGGTTTTAGAGTAGACGGTTGGGTATACGCCCTATTATTCAGTTTCGTAGTATCAATTGCTACCTACTTAATGGAAAGCCTGATCGGCAGCACAGACAAAACTAGACAGTCTTAAGGCCACACCATTTTTCACTTTTATCTTTTATCTATTCACTTAATTAACCTATCCCCCTTCCCTCACAGGAAATGATAAGTATAAGACCTTGCCTGTCCATTTTTCACTTTTATCTTTTATCTCTTCACTTTTTCTTCCACTCCTTCTGTCAATGCCTGAAATAAGTTGACCATTAAAACCCAAAAAATGGCAACAAGAACAGAATTTGAATTAAACCTTCAAGAGCGTAAAGCACGCCACTTCAGTAAGAATTTTAAGATTATTAAGGTCCGAGAGATTGAGT
>JAPLEO010000049.1 GCA_026391125.1 Bacteroidota bacterium | reverse complement strand
ACTTAATCACTGATTAAGCAGCCATGGCATACTGAGTATTGCCATTTGAGTTTTGAATATTCAGATTAAAGTGCTAATTATCCAACGCACTGCATGCTTACACCAACCGTGACATATGCTGTCAAAACCAATACGACCCCAGTATTTACAAAGTTACACTTATTTAAATAATCGCCAGAAATCCAAGCCCAGCGCGTAAGCCATCAAACCTAATAACAAAATCATTCCAACCATTTGTGCATACTCCATGAACTTATCTCCTGGCTTACGACCAGTGATCATTTCATATAAAGTAAACAATGCATGACCACCATCCAATGCAGGGATTGGAAGTATGTTCATGAATGCAAGGATAATCGAAAAAATTCCAGTTAATGTCCAGAATTTTTGCCAATCCCAAACACCAGGGAATGTGTTCCCAATACTGATCACACTACCTAATGATTCACTTGCATTTACTTTACCTGTAAAGATTTGTTTGATGCCAGTAATATATCGATCCAATGTTTCAAAACATCTACTGAAGCCCATCGGTATTGCTTGTGCCATAGAGTATTCTTTAACTACGGTACCAAACATTTCGAAAGGCGTTTTGTGGTAGAATCCAACATTCCCTTTATTGTTCAATAATACTTTTACATCTACTGTATCTTTTGCCCTGATGACTTTGAAAGTAACTACAGAATCTGCAAATCCTTTATTCAAACCTTCATACTCGTGAAAGTATTGGAAGTAATGATTGTTAAACGCGATTAGTGTATCCCCTTTCAGGAATCTATCTTTTGTAAATACCGCAGTTTTTGCAACTGAATCAACAATTGCAGGATATCGCATGGTTACAAAATCGGAAGCCAATTCTCTTCCTTTTTTTGTTTTGAATAAATTCTTGATCAATCCATCTGGAAGTGGGATATCCACTTTTGAACCAGCCCTTTCAACTTGCATTGTTTTTGCATCAGTAGTAATGATCTCAGGAACTATGGTTCCAAAATCTTCCACAATTTTTCCATCGATGGAAACAATCTTATCGCCATCCATAATGCCAATGCTCTTTGCCAAAGAATCTGCATGAACTCCATATTGTAGGTTTTTTGCAGGCATATATTGTTCGCCCCAGACCCAAGTGATGCCGATGAAGATTACGATTGCTAAGATCACGTTTACCACTACTCCTCCAATCATAATTATCAATCGTTGCCATGCTGGTTTTGATCTGAATTCATAAGGCTCAGGAGGCAATTTCATTTGCTCCTTATCCATACTCTCATCGATCATTCCAGAGATCTTCACGTAGCCACCAAATGGTACCCAGCCCAATCCATATTCAGTATCCCCCTTTTTCTTTTTCCATAAACTAAACCAAGGATCAAAGAATAGGTAAAACTTTTCAACCCTACATTTAAATATTCTTGCTGGAATAAAATGGCCCAATTCGTGCAGTACTACCAATATCGAGAATGACATGATGAACTGTCCAGTTTTTACTCCAATACTTATCCAATCGATTGCTAATAAATTCATAGTTCGGAATCCCCAAGGGGAATTTGTTTAAAATACTTTTAAATAATTGATCGCCTACATGTGAATTAAAGAGGCGGCGAAGTTACGAGCCTCACCATCTGTTTCAAAATACTCTTCCAAGGTAGGATTCTCTATAAAACTAATTTTAGCCATAGTTTGTTCAACAACTTCGGTCATATCCAGAAATCCGATTCGATTTTTCAAGAATGCATACACCGCAATCTCATTGGCGGCATTCAAGATACATGGCATATTCCCTGCTTTTTTCAAAGCTTCTATAGCCAAGCCTAAATTTCTGAAAGTTTTAATATCGGGTTCTTCAAAGCTTAGAGTCTGTGGTTTTTTAAAATCATAGCGCGGAAAATCATTGGGAATCCGTTGTGGAAATGCCATCGCATATTGTATTGGCAATTTCATATCAGGCAATCCCATCTGTGCTTTCAAGCTACCATCTTCAAATTGTACCATGCTATGAATGATACTCTGAGGATGTATCACTACTTGAATTTGTTCTGGTGTAAGATTAAATAACCACTTGGCCTCAATCATTTCTAACCCTTTGTTCATCAGGGTTGCAGAGTCGATGGTGATCTTTGCACCCATCGTCCAATTGGGATGCTGTAAGGCATGGTCTCTTTTTACATTCACTAAAAAGTTGGGCTTCTTTCCGAGGAATGGTCCACCACTTGCAGTGAGTACTATTTTAGAAATCCTATTATTATTTTCTCCAACAAGACATTGAAAAATGGCAGAGTGTTCGCTATCAACTGGAATAACGGCAGCACCTTTTTCCAAGGCGCGTTTCATAACTATATCTCCAGCAACAACTAAAGTTTCTTTATTGGCAAGTGCAACTGCTTTACCCAAATTCACCGCTTGTAATGTGGGTCTTAAGCCTGCATAACCAACAATACCAGCCAACATCATATCGTAACAATCCAATGCGGCTACTTCTTCCAAAGCTTTCTCTCCAGCAAAAACTTTGGTATCTGTTCCAGCCAAAGCTTCTTTTACAACGGTATATTTTTTCTCATCACCTATCACAACCATGTTTGGAGCAAACTCCAACGCTTGTTTTATCAATAAGGTATCATTGGTTTGGGCAGTAAGAATTTCAGCGCTAAATAAATCTCTATTAGCTGCAATCACATCGAGTGCCTGGGTGCCAATTGAACCTGTTGATCCAAATAAGGCTATGCGTTTTTGCTTCATTAATTTGATTTGTTAGATCTATTTAAGATTCGTGCAAAATACGCGAATCTCACTGTAAACCATTAATTATACTTGAACGGCAGCTATCTCTCTAGAAATTGCGACAATTCGTTTGCAATAATTCGATCGTTACTCAGGCGGGGCACTTTATTTTGTCCGCCTAATTTACCGATCGACTTCATATAATCTCGAAATCCATTTCTCTTAACTGGACTAACTTTTAGTTTCTCCAAGATATTTCCTGTGATCAGGTCATCGTAATACACATTTTTCAGTCTAAGATTCTGGTCGATTTTTTCAGCAAATTCGTACATAGAATCAGGGAACTTTTCAAATTCGATGAACCATTCATGGTAACTTTTACCTTCTCCCTGCTGTATCATTGGAGCTACTGTGAATTCAGTAACGCTCACCCCTAATTCATTTGCCGCTTTTAATAGCGCCGCTTCCACTTCTTCTCCGATCACATGTTCTCCAAAAGCTGAGATAAAGTGTTTGATCCTTCCGCTAACCACCAAACGATAGGGATTCAGGCTCACAAATTTCACGGTATCACCCAAATTGTAACCCCAAAGTCCGGCATTACTATTGATGATCAATGCATAGTTTTCGCCAATTTTTACATCTCTCAGGGTTAAACGGGTTGGGTTTTCTGAGAAGATCTGGTCGGCCGGAACAAATTCGTAGAATATGCCGCTATTGGTATTTAATAATAATCCTTCTGCATTTTGGCTATCCTGAAAAGCAAAGAAACCTTCGCTAGCTGGGAATAATTCAATAGAATCGATCTTTTTGCCAATACTTTCAAAAAGTTTGGCTTTATAGGGTTCAAAGTTTACCCCACCCTGCACCATAATGCTAAAATTGGGGAAGAGATCGGCAATTTTTTTGTCGCCTTTTTCAATTAATCGATCAAAATACATCTGCATCCAAGGCGGGATACCGCTGATCAGGGTCATATTCTGATTAAAGGTCTCAGCAACAATTCGGTCGAGCTTGGTTTCCCAGTCCTCGATACAATTGGTTTCATAGCTAGGCAATTGGTTGGAACGGAGATAGCTAGGGATATGGTGATTCACAATACCGCTTAAACGACCTGTTGGAATTCCAGCTATCCTTTCCAATTCGGGAGATCCACTCAAAAAGATCATTTTCCCGTTCGCAAAAGCGGTGTTGCCGGTCTCACCCATATAGCATAAAAGGGCATTCCGGGCAGTATTTATATGATTGGGGATCGATTCTTTGGTGATTGGTATGTATTTAACCCCACTGGTAGTGCCACTGGTCTTGGCTAAGTAGATGGGCTTGCCCTTCCATAGCACATTGTGTTTGCCCTCCTTAATGAGCTCGATATAGGGCTTCATTTGCTCATAATCGCGGATAGGCACTGCCGCTGTGAATTCCTGATGGGTATTTACAGCCTCTAGTTTGTGTGCTTTCCCAAATTCGGTGGACTTCCCTATTTTGATCTGTGATTTCAGGATCGAGTCCTGATCTTCCAAGGCAGTAAGGGCAGATTTTTGGGTTTGTTTATATATATAATTGGCAAAAGGCCTAGCAAGTAGCGATTTAAGATTCATATTTTTGACTTAGTCTGCTCGTTTAACAGGGCAAAAATAGGGGCAGATTGGTCTTTTTGAACGGATAAGCGGGTAATTTTATACTTATTATAGCTATTTCCACAGCCCTTGATAAAAAAAGGGAAATTTATTTCCGAAATGTTTGCAGAAATCCAAGGCAAATCCCTACCTTTGCCGTCCTAATTTTGGAAAGCTATGTTAGCAGTTGTAAAAATCGCAGGTCAACAATTTAAAGTAGGTAGTGATGTAAAAGCTACTGTGAAAGCAGAAATCATCAGTGCACTTGTGCAGGGTGAAAAAGTGATCGCCTTTAAAATGAAAAGAAGAAAGGGCTTCCGCAAGAAGCATGGTCACAGAACCCATTATACCAGAATTAAGATTGAAAGCATCGCTTAAATTTTAAAGAAGGTCTTTTTGAATGGGATACTTGAGAGAAATTTCAATAGCCTGTTCGGAAACAACAATCAAAAAATTCAAAAAAGTATTTTATGGCACACAAAAAAGGTGAAGGTAGTGTAAAGAACGGCCGCGATTCACACGCAAAACGTTTAGGCGTTAAAATTTACGGAGGCCAGCCTGCTATCTCCGGTAATATCATCGTTCGTCAAAGAGGAACTCAATACCATCCTGGTAAAAATGTAGGAGTTGGTAATGACTATACTTTGTTCGCATTATCTGATGGTATTGTTGAATTTAAGAAAGGTAAAAACGACA
The DNA here is from genome assembly GCA_026391125.1 of Bacteroidota bacterium. Taxonomy (GTDB): domain Bacteria; phylum Bacteroidota; class Bacteroidia; order Chitinophagales; family Chitinophagaceae; genus Sediminibacterium. The sequence continues at coordinate 8,868 of JAPLEO010000049.1, read as the reverse complement.
GATCAACAGTGTCTGTTTTGCCAGTTGAGGTAGTCGCATAAAAAATATTTTTTGTATTTGCAAATAAGTTTTTATTTTTAATGTATTATTTACTAACCATTAAATCTAAAAAACATGGCAACTGCAAAAAAAGCAGCTCCTAAAAAAGCTGTTAAAAAAGCTGCTCCTAAAAAAGCTGTAGCTAAGAAAGCTGTTAAAAAAGCTGCTCCTAAAAAAGCCGTTAAGAAAGCTGTTAAAAAAGCTGCTCCTAAAAAAGCTGTAGCTAAAAAAGCTGTTAAAAAAGCTGTTAAGAAAGCTGCTCCTAAGAAAGCTGCTAAAAAAGCTGCTAAGAAATAATTTTATTTCTTACAGAAAATATCTCAGGCCTCAGGATTTATCCTGGGGCTTTTTTTTATTTTTTATTTTAAGGCAGTTCCCTTTATTTTTAATCCATGGATAATTATACAATCGCCGATAACTTTTCACTTCTTAGTAAGTTAATGGATATTCATGGAGAAAATAGTTTCAAGGCCAAATCCTTTGCAGCAGCGGCTTTCACGATAGAGAAACTTCCTACCCCTCTAAGCCAAATGCCCATTGAAAAAATGAGTACTATTCGAGGTATTGGCATTGCCATTGCAAAAAATGTAGTCGAACAAATTCAAACTGGTTCCCTTTCAATACTGAACGAATACATTCAAAATACGCCGGAAGGTATTTTAACAATGCTCGGCATAAAAGGTATTGGTCCCAAAAAAATTGCCATCATTTGGAAGGAACTTGAAATAGAAACGATCGGAGAATTATTATATGCTTGTGAAGAAAATAGGTTAGCAAATTATAAAGGCTTCGGTGAAAAATCACAACAGAATATTAAGGAAGCAATTAGTTTTTATTTGGGTAGTCAGGGTAGTTATTTATACCAGGAAATGGAAAATGTAGTAGCCCAAATTCAAGAGAATTTACAAATTCAATTCCCCGATTTTCGGTTTTCAGTTGCGGGCGATTTTGCCCTTCAGTGTGAAATTATCAGTAAAATCGACTTTATTACCACCGCTCCGCAAACTATTTTAAAAGATTTTTTTGCCATCCAAGGCTTCCAAACGGAAGTGATTTCAGACAGCACATTGGAAGTGATTGGTAGCATGAAATTGCCCATCAATTTTATAAAAACTACTGATGAAAATTTTTATAATTGTCATTTTAACCATTCTTGTAGCGAATCATTTTTAGAGGCATGGAAGAAACAAACTAACTGGACTTCAACAGAAAATCATGCATCTGATGCTGCCATTTTTGAATCAAAGCATATTCCTTTCATTCCAATCTATCAACGCGAAGATGCATCGATCATCCATAGAGCGATTGCTAAAAAATTAAAGTCCGTTATTCAATTAGAAGATATCAAAGGCATCATTCATAGTCATAGTAATTGGAGTGATGGTGCTGAATCATTAGAAACGATGGCAAATGCTGCAAAAGAAAATGGTTATGAATATCTAGTAATTAGTGATCACTCTCAATCTGCATTTTATGCAAACGGATTAAGAGAAGAACGTATTGTTGCTCAACACCATCAGATAGATGAACTCAATAAAAAATTGTACCCCTTTCGGATTTTTAAAAGTATCGAAAGCGATATCTTAAACGATGGCAATTTGGACTATGACGACGACCTATTAGAAAGCTTCGACCTTGTGATCGCATCCATCCATTCCAATCTTAAGATGACTGAGGAGAAAGCCATGATGCGGCTGATCAACGCCATTGAAAACCCTTTTACCTCAATTTTAGGTCATATGACCGGGCGTTTGCTACTGAGCCGTAACGGATATCCTGTAGACCATCAAAAAATTATAGACGCCTGCGCAGCTAATAATGTGGTGATCGAACTCAATGCCCATCCTAGGCGGTTAGATATTGATTGGCGATGGATTCAGGAGGCTACCAATCAAGGAGTGCTCATTTCTATCGATCCAGATGCACATGCCATTGAAGGTTTCCATGATTGCAAATACGGGGTATTGGTGGCCCAGAAGGCGGGATTAACCAAATATCAAAACCTGAGTAGTTATTCTCTGGCCGAATTTGAAGAATTTTTAGGTGAACAACATCAGAAAAGGAGTTAATCGGCAAGTGGGAGTCGGATAAAGAAACTAGTACCAACGCCTAATTGGGTATTGAACCAGATCTCTCCGTTCGACTTTTCAACGATCCCTTTACAAATAGCTAGTCCCAATCCAGTTCCGGATGTCTTTGTGGTGAAATTGGGTTTGAAGAGCTGTTTAGCCATTACCTCAGAAATACCACCCGACTGATCAATTAATTCGATCAATACTGTATCCTTTTCCTTTTGGGTATTGATATAAATGTTTACAGGGTTGGGACGATTTTCGCCAGCTTCAATCGCATTCTTAATCAAATTGGTAAGCAACCGATTGAACTGTTGTTTGTCGGCATTAATGAAACTTGCCTCCCCTAATGCCCCCACTTCAATTTGTAAATTAGGATAGGCTTTATATAAGTTTACTAAAGAAGTGATCACTTCATTGATATCAAACTTTTCATTTTTCGTATTCCCAATATTGGCAAACTGCGAGAAATCTCCTGCGATCTTCGATAACTGATCAATCTGTTCAATTAAAGTAACAGCCATTTTTTGTGATAGCTCCTTGATATTAGGTGAACCAGCTTCAATCGATTTTTGGAGGTATTGAATACTCAACTTCATAGGCGTAAGCGGATTCTTGATCTCATGCGCTACTTGCCTTGCCATTTCACGCCACGCTCCTTCCCTTTCACTTTTAGCTAAGGCAGAAGCACTCGACTCCAGTTTCTGAACCATTTTATTATACTCAGTAACCAATACACCGATCTCATCATTTCTATTCCAAATAATTTCTTCGTTCACTTTTCCAATATTGATCTGACGCATTTTTTGTCCGATCAAACTAAAACTATTGGTGATCCGATTCGTTAAAAAGAAGGCGATTCCACCTGCTACTAAAAAAATGAACGCATTCAAATTGATCAAGGTTGCTAAAAACCCAGAGATCTCTTGCGTAAGTTCGAACTGTGAATTCAAGTAAGGAATGTTTAAATAAGCATATACGGTACCCCCTTCATCGGTTAAAGGAACATAGATGCTTAAGTAAGAAAAACTGCCGATCTCTTCACTTTGTATATATCTAATACTATTGTTATTGTGCAGTTCAAAATAAGCATAGGGGTTTATTTTTTCGCTCACCAAATGCTTATTATAAATATAGGGTTGGGTAGAAATTTTCAGATTGCCATTGGTATCATAAAAATTGATGTCAACATTGTGCGAATCTGAGATCTCTGCAATTTTTTTCTCCAAATTATCCATCGACACCATATTACTCACCGTGAGCACATCATCAAATACGAGTTGCGAACGTATCCGACTATCAATCTCGTTTGCCATGACCTGGATAGATTTAGAAAGGCGTTCTTCATTATTCCGATTATATCGAATGATAAAGAATGAAATGGTAGCGATGGCAATTACAATGAATGAGAATACACTTAAAAAAATGATCGTAGCCTGAATTTGTGTACGAATATTAAATCGGAAAGCATTCTTTAAAACAGACCATTGGAAACGGTGTGTGAGTAAATAACTTCCACCCTGAAACACAAAAATGATGATCAGGAAGGAACAGAATAAATAGGCAAAAAGCGTTACAGACTCTAACATCCAAACACTTCTCTTAACGATCAATACAAGCTTCCCCACTCCACTGTTGTACCATAATTCGCTAAAGTCGCCATTTTGTTTGTAGGTATATTCAAAGCCAGGAAATTTCTTAACTTCTAAGGAAGATGGAAAATTATAGTTATTAAAGTGATTGATGAGCTTGCCATTACTATAGACAGCATAGGCATAATTGGTATTCAAATCTGTTGCAAGATCCTGCGACTGGTTAAATAATTCAGGATACAAAGCCTCACTCTTATATCGCTTTGAATTAATGATCACAAATAAATAGCCTTTGACCCCAAACTTATCGCTGATTTCTTTCTGGTATAAAAAGCTAATTCCATCAGGCACTTTTTCATAGCTATACAAGCCAGAGATCAAGGTTGGTTTTGCCTTATTTAGTAGGATAGTTTTAATCGCGGCATAGGAAGTAGAATCATCATTGAATAATGGGTGATAATTTTCATCATAGGTATAGATCCTTGTATCGTACTTGTTGAGATACCCAGAAAAGTTTTCACTGATGAGACTGTCTTTGATGAACTTGTTCGAATATTCACTCAATAACCGATGATAATTGTTTTTAAGAAACCCATCATCAAAATTGGTTGCAGCAATATTTAGGAGGTTCTCGCCAGAAGGATCAGTTTGTATGGCCAATTTCTCAGCGATCCTTTTCCTTTGTTCATGTTCCACAATTTTGTTTTCATACATCACGATGGCCGCAACGGACATCGCAAATAACATGACCCAAAAAATAAAAAAAGGGGAGCGCAAAAGCGGAATCCCTAAATCAGATTTTCTAAAATTCAATAGTCCCAAATAGGCCAAGATCCAAATCAGGATACTCATATTGATGATGGTATCTTGTGGGTTCACAAATAAAAAGAAATAAACGATCCCTGCTATTGCCGAAACCAGTAATTGCCTGTAGATACTATTCTTTTTATCTACTTGGGGTTTCAATAATAATTGAGAGATATGAAAGAAGAACAGCACTAAAAAACATAAGATGATAAACGATACTAGGGTATAAATACTAAGTCCGGGAATATTGGTTATGTCAAATGAGATTTTCGAATCCTGCACCAAACTTTTGATGATATTACCGATCTGCAAACCAACCACGGTTAAAAGAATATTAGAAAGATCAAATCGAATTTGTTCAGGTATGAAATCAAAATAGCTACTTGATCCTTCATTATTATGTTTATAGAATCTTGCCAACCAATACATTAAAATGGCATTGATCAATAGATCTCCTAAGGATCGATGTATGAAATTGGAAGCATAAATGGAAGGATCGAAAAGGGCGATCTTATCGAACTCAAAAGGAAAAGCAAATTCGTAACTCAATAAGCGCAAAATAAAAACTACAGAAACGAGCCATATAAAGCCCTTGACAAATCCCTTTTCGCGAACCAACTCTTCGGCAATCGCATGAATGAATAAAAACAATAAAATGATAGCAAGGGTTCTCAGCAAAAGGGTAATCGAATCATAACCAATGAACGACATGCCCTCTTTTTGTTGAATCCTAAATAGTTCTTTCCCATTTCCATTTAGAACTGGAAGCGATTTATTCGAACTTCCAATCTCATATTGTTTGTGCAGGTCTGGGAATCCATCAAATCCCGTTTTCAAATATTTGTTTTCGATAAAATAATCCCAACGGATGGGAATCATCCCCACTAATAAAAAATTCTTTTGATGAAACTGAACTCTTTGAACCAACATTTCAAAATCGCCATTTTGATGACTTATGAAATAGGATCCTTCCTGAAAGAGAAGTTCCTCAGGGGTAACATAGATATTATTGTTATTCCAAAATGCCAGCGTAGTTCCAGTAATATTGTCTAATTGGTAAAGGAACACACCAAATGGCATAGAGGAGATCTCCTTTTTCCTTAACGAAATGTTGAATTGTAACTCCAATAATTAATGAAAATAAACGACAAAGTATATAGCCAAGCAGCTGTAATGATCAGATACCCATGTCTAAATGCTCCTTGTCTGATAGTTTGTATCAAGAATTTTTCATTTGAAGTTTTACTTGGTTCCAGATGGCATCCATCTCATCTAAAGTCATGGCAGATAATTGTTTCCCTGATGCCAACGCGATAGTTTCCATCTCTTGAAAGCGGCGAATAAATTTCTTATTCGTCTTTTCTAGTGAACCTTCTGCGTCTATATGCAAAAACCGTGCATAATTTGCTAAACTGAATAAAACATCTCCAAATTCGTCTTCTATTTCGGCTTGTTTTCCTCCTGTAACAGCTTCTTGCAGCTCTCCCATCTCCTCTTCTACCTTTTTCCAAACGTCCTCTTTCTTATCCCACTCAAAGCCCACTTGCTTGGCTTTTTCTTGGATCCGTGTAGCTTTAACGATGGCAGGAAGTGATGGAGGTACACCAGACAATACCGACTTTTTACCCTCTTTCATTTTCAATTTCTCCCAGTTGCGTTTTACATCCTCCTCATCTGCAACTTTCACATCTCCATAAATGTGAGGGTGCCGATGAATCAGTTTCGCACTGATCCCTTCAATTACTTCCTCAAGGGTAAATTGATTTTGCTCAGTCCCAATCTTAGCATAAAATGGTCGGTAATTGCATCAGCCAATTCGTAAGTTTCTTCGATAGTGAGTGGTCTTAATGTATCAATCGTTTGTTTCTTATCCCAAGGGCATTGCTCACGCAATTCATCCATGATTTTAACGAGACCTAAAAAGCTATTTGATAAATTGCTCATGATAATTTTTAAATTAAATAAGCTGAAAGAAGAAAGAATAAAAGAAACAAAAATGTCATCATAATCATTGTCAGAAAAAATAATATGAAAAACTTAAAAATTGTTTTTCTTCCTGATTGGCTATAGAAATTTCTAAACGATTTATACCAATAAAACAATATAATTAGATAAGCAATAACCGAATAGAAAGCTATTCCAATATTGAAAATTTTTAACAAAGATCCAAGTAGCAAGGTTGCTAAAATAAGTATAAAAGTGCCACAGTATAAATGAATGGTAAACACCACATGATTCACATAGAAAAATTGTTTCCGCCTTACATATAACAATTGTAAGATCAACGCAAAAAAAGGAAGTGAAACGAATAGTAATTGAGGGAACATATGTAGGAATCGCTCTAGGAGGGCTCTCCATATAGCATCAGTATCGTTTTTAAACTTTTCTTCTAAATGAAGTTTCTGATGCATGATTCTTTGCCAAATAAAACCATCTCTCTTACTTGGCGGCAGCCCCCTCTGAATTTCGTCGTATTGTTTAATGGAAGTTGCTTTGATTGAATCTTGCATGTTTTCTCCCAAAAAAACAAAATCACTATTTGCAGAAATGATGCTATCACGTTTAGTTGAATCTTTTTGTAGTATTAAAATTCCTCTATTTATTTTATCTATTTTGTATTTCGCTTTTTCAACTGACATCCCAAGCGCTATAGTATCTGTTTTAATTTCCTTTTCAAGCTCCTCTTTTTTGTCTTTCAATTTCTTTATATCAGAAGCTACAGGTTTTCTCCCTTCATTTATTTTGAGCGCATCTTCTTTCTGATAAAAATTATAGAAGATCAAAAAGAAAACAAAAGAGGTAAATACATACATCCTGATGGGATGTAAATAACTGGTTCTTCTTCCTTTTAAATATTCTTTAGAGAGAAATGCAGGCTTAAAAAGTAGGTATTTAAGCGTGCTAAAAAACTTGCCATCAAAATGTGTTATATCATTAATAAAATGCGTAGCCAAAACCCAGAAAGATTCTTTGGGTTCGATATTCTCCTGACCGCATACCTGACAAAACCTGCCTGCTACTTCTGCGTTACAATTCAGGCAATTCTTTTCTTTTCTTTCTTGATGGTGTGACACTTGTTAACGTTTGACTAAAAATACAGAACTAATTGATTGGTTAGGCTGATAGCTCATAGGTTATTTTGAATGTTGAAAAGTCTCAGTGTACATTTGAACTATTAAATGAAAAACATGCGCTTTATTTCGGTTTTAATAGGATTGCTTTGGTACAGTTTTGCATCTGGCCAGTATTATTATAACGATATCCTTGCTACACAACAAAGTCAGCAACAGTATCAGTTATTAAGGACAACCAAAGTAAAAAAAATGCAGGCAATCAGTTATGAAGAAGACCGAACTCCTACAGAGGGTTTTAAATTGGAACAAGAATTAAGTCTAGATGGAAAAAAGTTGGTTACCCGAACAGCTAATATTTCGGGCAAAACCTCTGAAGTGACTAGCTATTTTGAGATGGGCAAACTGAAGAAAACACAATCTTATAGCAATGGTATTGAAAACAAGATGGAGTATGGCTATGACGAGAAAGGACAGGTCAAATTATTTACGCTTACTACTGTTGATACTTCCATGAACTATAAAACAGTTGAAACCCGTGAGTGGCATATGAATGCAGCGGGTCAATTTACAGATGTTTTAAAAATAAAAAACAAATCAGACAGCAGTTTGGGCAATTTTATCTATGATGAAAATGGCAATTTGGTAGAAGAACACTGGAAAAAGAAAAACAAAGAAATAGATACTTACTACTATTATTATAATAGTGCCAAGCAGTTGATAGATATTGTTCGCTTTAATACAAGATTACAAAAATTGATGCCAGACTATCAATATGAATATGATGAAAAAGGTAAGCTTATTCAAATGATACAATTAGCCGCAAACGGCAAATACTTTGCTTGGAAATATGGGTACAATGAAAAGGGATTAAAAATTTCAGAGACCTGTAGTGATAATAAAAGATTAGTGATTGGCAGTATTGAATATAAATATGAGTTCTAATCAGTACTAATCAGCTCATGTAACAAAAAGAGGCTGTCTCAAAAGGGATAGCCTCTTTTTTATTGAAAAAAGTTTTTAGAGGGGTTTTATACACAAAGTGGGTGTATAAAAAGAGTAGCTAAGAGATACAATAAATGGGCTATTTTTTGTGTCTTTATGGTATGGCAAAGCGACAAGATCTTAAAGTTATTTTTAAGCAACACGACCAGAACCAACTGTTTCTATTACCTCCTAGTTTGGATGAGCTTGTTAGTAAAGATCATCCAGTTCGGGTAGTAAGTGCGGTTTTAGACAAAATAGATATTGGTTCATTAATTGCAGGATATAAGCCTGGAGGAACTA
>JAPLEO010000048.1 GCA_026391125.1 Bacteroidota bacterium | reverse complement strand
AAATAGGTTTGCTCCATTTGTGTATAAACACTCCATTGATTTGCATACACACGGTCTGAAAGCTGCAGTGTATCTGGCTTTCCTTTATTGTTTCCAAAATCTGAAATATTTGAATGATTATACAACCATTCAAATCCGCTTACCCATTTAAATTTTTTAGAGTCTGACTGAATGATCAATTTGCTTCCAATGCTCGTATTTGTTTCGTCTCTAAATTCATAATTGGTAATGAATGGGTTTTCGAAATTGGAATGATTGAGTGTGACAAATGAGATCAAATTGGCTTGCTTAGAAATTTTAAAGTTGTCTTTTATTCCACCAAAAATGGTTTTATTATAGATGGCTGTTTGTTGTTGTATGGCTCCAGGCAATGTGGCTGTTGGTTGCCTTGCGAGTTGTGGATTGGATTGCATTTGTGCAATCGTTATTCCACCGGGAGTTTGATAATACATATCGGTATACCATCCTAAAAATTCAATCTGATGAACACCCGTTTCGAAACTTGCTTGATACAGCAAATTCATTTTTTTCATCGCCGATTGTTGCCTATACCCATCAGATTGCATATATCCTTGGCTCAATTGACTGGTGAAATGTTTATTCTGAATTTGCCATGTTGTATTTTCTTTAATCAGTCCGTAAGAACCAAACTCAATACCTCCCTGAAAACCTTGTTGTTTGGAATTTAAAAATGGCAAACTAGATTTCATCAAAACAACACCACCTGTTCCTGCGCCGTAAACACTGTTAGCTGGACCTTTGATGATTTCGACACCATTCACCTGACTTAAATCAACTAAGTTCAAATAGGTGTTCCCTGTAGCATCAGAGAGTGGCAGATCATTCCAGTATACTTTAGTGTTTCTTACCCCAAACGGTGATCGTAATAAACTTCCTCTGATTGATAAGCGATAGCTACCCGGAGAACGTTCCTCCATTCTTACCCCAGTTTGTTTATTAAAAGCTGGAACTAATGTTGTTGGGGCATAAGCATTGAAATCTTCTTGCCTAATAATAGCAATTGCCGCAGAGGCTTCTTTCCATTTTACTTGTTGACTAAATGCCTGTACAACTACGGGCAGTAAACTATCATTAAGAATTGTTGTATCCTTTTTTTGCTGAGCTTGGCCAGCAAACGCAAGTATTAGAAAGCAGAGAAAGCAATACTTCATGCGTAAAAATTAAGAATCCCGAAGCCAGCAAATGTGGGCAGTTCGGGATTCAAAGAGTTATCGAAATATTTGAAATTACTTCTTTTGATGAACAATTTCTTTAACCAATTTTACGGTTCTTTCTACATCAGGAATTGCTAATGCCGCAAGGTTTGGTGCATAGTGCATCGGTGCATCGGCACTTGTAATTCTGCGAATTGGTGCATCTAAATAATCAAATGCTTCTTTTTGTATGCGGTAGGTAATTTCAGAAGATATAGAAGCAAATGGCCATTGCTCTTCTACAATTACTAAACGGTTTGTTTTTTTAACGCTTTCAACGATGGTTTCCCAGTCGAGCGGGCGAATTGTTCTAAGATCAATTACTTCAGCGCTTATTCCTTCTTTTTCCAATTCTGCCGCAGCACCTAATGCTACTTTCATCATTTTATTATAGGAAACGATGGTTACATCTCTACCAGCACGTTTTACATCTGCCTTTCCTAGTGGGATATAATACTCTTCTTCAGGAACTTCACATTTATCGCCATACATCACTTCACTCTCCATGAACATAATCGGATCTTCTTCATAGCGAATGGCTTGTTTCATCAAACCTTTTGCATCATAACCATTAGAAGGTGATACCACTTTCAGTCCTGGAATATTAGCATAATAGCTTTCAAAAGCAGTTGAGTGTTGCGCACCTAACTGACCAGCACTTCCACCAGGACCTCTGAAAACAATTGGGCATCCAATCTGTCCACCACTCATGGCTAACATTTTAGAGGCAGTATTCAAGATCTGGTCCATTGGCAAAACTGCAAAGTTCCAGGTCATAAATTCAACGATTGGACGTAATCCGTTCTGAGCAGCACCTACAGCGATTGCAGCGAAACCAAGCTCAGCAATTGGTGTATCTATCACCCTTTTGGCTCCAAATTCTGCCAACATACCCTGACTAACCTTATAAGCTCCATTATATTCGGCAACTTCTTCCCCCATTAAAAAGACTCTTTCGTCTCTTCTCATTTCTTCTTGCATGGCTTCTCTTAAAGCCTCTCTAAAAGCTATTGAACGCATAAGTACTTTTGTTAAATGAGGAGCAAAAATATAAGATTATCGACTATAAAACCAAAAGAGTTGGGTCTTTTACCAACAAAAAATCCTCTCCGACAGGTCGAAGAGGACTTTTTGTTGGTTTAAACCGCATCGATTAAAATACGTTCCAACCAAAACTGACATAGTACAATCCACCGATTTGTGGGTTACCATAGCCAGTATAATAGTATTTATTCAAGATATTGGTACCGCCAATCTTAACCAATGATCTTGTTTTAGGAAGTTTTACGCTAACCATCGCATCCAAAGTTTTGTAAGATGCAACTTCACCTGCAGCAAAAGTACCGTCATAATGGAAGCCATCTAACCATCTGTATACGATGCTAAATCCAAACACATTCTTTGGACCAAATCCAGAATTGTTGAAAGAAGCATTCACTCTGTACTTCGGAGTATTGAAATAAGTTACAAATCCAACAGGTGTTGGTCCGATGATATCAGAATACACATTACCACTAATTGAGAAATTTTTAGGCATTAAGTACTCAATTGAAGCACCCCAACCATTTGTATTTACATCAGTAGTTTGGTTCATAGAAACGCTATAAACGCTTCTAGTTAATGCCGCATTACCAGGTGTGAAATTAGGGTTATAGCCAATTAAACCTGCTGGTGATCCATTGTTTGATTGGATTACAGTAACTCCACCTAGGAAATCTTTGTATTTAGCCCAATATGCATAAACATCAATCAAGATTCTTTTTGCAAATAAGCCTTTATAACCAACTTCAAATGAAGTACTTGATTCTGGTTTGAATTCACCGAATTTCTGCTCAACTAACAAAGCTGGATTTGGAGCACCTGCACCAGCGCTTGCGCCAAATGCAGTTACACTAGCCAAAGTATAAGCTGGATTAGACGAGAATTTGTAGAAATCTCTCAACTGAGGCAAACCACCCATTAAACGTCCTTGAGAAGTATTCAAGTTGATCCACTGGTTTTGAGTGGTAGGGAAACGGTAAGCTGACTGATAAGAGAAACGTAAATTATGATCTTTGGTTAATTTTAAAACCGCAGATGCTCTTGGAGTAAAATGACCCGCAAAGTTTACATTCTTGTCATAACGACCAGAAACAGTAACCTTCAAGATATCATTGAATAATCTTTGAGATAACTGAGCATATGCACCAGTTTCTGCTATTTTAATAGAACCAGCTGTATCAGCAAAAATTGTTCCTTGAGAATTCAAAACGAATTGTCTCCAGCTGCCTCCAATTAAGAAGTCAGTTCCAGATTTTGCTAATCCTAAAGCGTCAGTCAAATTATATTGACCTTCTGCTTGGTATACTTTTGTTCTATCCATGAACAAACCACCACCTTTAGAGATAGGAGTTTGAGCGATTTGTTGGTACAAAGGATTATACAATTGGAATCCAACTGGACGACCTTGATCTGCAAATGCTCTTGCATTATTGTGTGAAGTTGCTTGATCAGGAACCGCATCTAATGTAGAAGCATAAGCAGCTGCATATGCAGGATACCAAGCGGTACTAGATTTCCAAGCTTCATTGAATAAACGAGTAGTGGTAGTAGTTACATAAGAATTACCAGAATTCTCAGAAGTAGTATAACCACGTAAATACCAGTTTTTAGACTTCAATTCAAATTTATACTGACCCATTTTAAAGTCCTTAATAGAATAACGGTCAGCACCTGTATATACTGTTGTACCAGTACCCCAGTTTGCAGTTAATGACGCTTCTAATGAACTAGTTAATTTATAGTATAATCCGCCATACAATTTGAAATTGCTGGTGATTGGATCAATCACATCTTTTTCAGAATAACCAGTACGGCTTACCATTTGGTTATTGTAATAATTCTTGGTTGGAGACGCACCATAAATAATAGGTGAATATCCAGCAGCTACTAGCGCACCAGCTCCAATAGCACCTAAGAAAGAATTATATGCTGCTATGTTAGCTGTAGGGTTAGCTGCTAACCATGCATTGGAAGCAGGAACAATACCTGCTGGCATTTGAGCTAACACACCACTTGCAACAGCACTTAAATTAGCATTTGTTTCATCACCATAGAAGTTCACTCCATCATAGTTTGGATCAGAAAGTCTAGTGCCGGTTTTTGTTATACCATTCGGATTTTGAGGTGTTCCTACACGGTTGTAGTTATCATCAGAATTTGCTAACCAATCTGTTGCTTGAGTGTATTGAGCACCGATTTTATAGGCAAATTTTTCTGAGATTTTATTACCCCAACGAATTGTCCAATCGTAGAAAGGAGATTGTGTACGTTGCTTATTATCAACATTTGAAATCCCTTGCTTGATCTGGAAACTAAGTCCTTGATATTTGAATGGGTTCTTACTATTGATAAGCAATGTACCGTTCATACCACCTGGGCCATACAATGCTGAAGATGCACCAGGCAATAATTCAATATTGTCGACATCCAATTCAGTTAATCCAATAATGTTACCAACAGAGAAATTCAAACCAGGAGCCTGGTTATCCATTCCATCAACAATTTGATTCAATCTGGTATTACCAGAGCTATTAAATCCACGAGTACCAATACTTTTAAAAGTAAGACTCGCAGCTACGATATCAACACCTTTTAGGTTGGTGATCATATCATAGTAGTTAGCAGCAGGGGAATTTAAAATTGCTTTAGCACCAATTCTTTCAATAGAAACTGGCGACTCTAAAATTCTTTCCGGAACCCTTGAAGCGGCTACGACTACCTCATCCCCTAGGGTAAATGAAGCGTCTAATTCAACATCAATGACTTGATTGTCGGATTTAACTACTACTTCTTTATTGCTGTAACCAACAGAAGAAATAATAACTGTAAAAGGAGGTTTTTGAACGGTAGTAAATTTAAAATTACCCTTATCGTCAGAGAATGTACCTGTTGTTGAACCTTTTACAGTTACAGAAACAGCAGAAACAGCCTCTTTTGATTTAGAATTTTTAATGCTACCGGAAACATTGGTGGGTTGTTGCGAAAAGGCATTAAATGATAAGCCAATGGACAACAACACTAACACACAACTCGTGTAGAATCTTCTCATAATAACAAGTTTAGATGGATCGTTTTGTTAAAAGTAGCAATTGTTAATTTTCTACAAAAATTTAATTTGTCCACAAATCCAGTTAGTCTGTTAAGAAAAACAGTTCAGAACTAGATATTTATAAGTCTAGCCGCTCTATTTTTGTTCATGCGCAATTTTCAATTTCCTGAGCAAACAGCCATCTACCATGGTAAAGTAAGAGATGTTTATACCATAAAACAAGATTGGCTAGTCATGTTGGCAAGTGATAGAATCTCAGCTTTTGATGTGATTTTACCCAAATCAATTCCTTTTAAAGGTCAAGTTTTAAATCAAATTGCAGCCATTATGCTTGATGCAACCAAGGATATTTGCCCAAATTGGTTGGTTGATACACCCTCTCCTAGTGTTTCTATTGGCAAAAAATGTGTCCCTTTCAAAATTGAAATGGTTGTTAGAGGTAATTTGGTGGGGCATGCTTGGAGAACTTATCAATCTGGTTCTAGAACACTTTGTGGTGTTACTTTAGCTGAAGGCCTAAAAGAAAATGACTTTTTCCCTACACCCATCATCACCCCTTCTACAAAGGCTGATGCTGGTCATGATGAAGATATCTCCAAAGAAGCGATTTTAGCACAGGGATTAGCCTCTGAGTCTGATTGGGCCATACTGGAGCAATATGCGTTAGCTCTTTTTCAAAGAGGAAAAGAAATTGCTGGAAAACAGGGCCTGATATTGGCAGACACTAAATATGAATTTGGAAAAATTGGAGATACCATTTACTTAATGGATGAAGTTCATACACCCGACTCTTCAAGATATTTTTATTCAGAGGGGTTTGAAGCCAGACAGCAATCTGGTGAAAAACAGAAACAATTGAGTAAAGAGTTTGTGCGGGAGTGGTTGATCGCTAACAATTTTATGGGTAAAGAAGGTCAAACAGTGCCCGAAATGAGCAATGATTGGATCGAAACCATCAGCAAAAGATATATTGAACTATTCGAAAAAGTTAGTGGTAGCAAATTCGTAGCAGAAACAGTATCTGATGATGCATTAGAAACTCAAGTGATACAAAGTTTGAAGAAACTACAAATTATTTAAAAGCAAACCCATTGTCTGTTTAGTTCGGGTAACTCAATGATGGAGGCGTCTACTCCAAAAACATTTTTTATAACAGTGACGTCAATCTGTTCTGATTTATGATGTTCATGAACAATTGAACCATCTTTCATAAATAGAATTCTATCAGCAAATTTTAATGCCAGATTTAAATCGTGTAAGACGGCGATCACAGATGTTTGCTCATTTTTTATAGCACTGGCTATTTCTAATAATTGATACTGGAATTTTATATCTAGATGCGACACTGGCTCATCTAATAAAAGATATTTGTTTTGATTGATCCCGCCTTTCATTTGAGCAAGCACCCTTCCCATTTGTACTTTCTGTGCTTCACCTCCTGATAAGGTTTGATAATTTCTATCGGCCAAATGATTGATCTCCATTTGAATTAATACCTCTTCCACAATGGCACGATCTTTTTCATGGGGGTTTGATTGAAAGAAAGGATATCTACCCATCATTATTATTTCTCTGGCCGAGAGAGGAAATGAAATTTCATAGTGTTGAGAAAGCACTGCTCTTTTTTGAGAAAGAGCTTGAGTCGAATAAGATTGTATCAACTTTTGATCTACTAATAATGTACCATTCGAAGCAAGCAATGAACCCGACATCATTTTTAATAAAGTTGTCTTGCCCGCACCATTTGCCCCCATGATAACCACTAATTCATTTGCAGATATGTTACAATCAATATTTTGTATTAAATATTTTCCCTGAATTTTATAAGAAAGGTTTTCAATATTAATCACGATTACCTCCTTTATTTACAATTAGGTTATTCCCCTTTAATAAAAGAATATACACAGGCGCTCCTACTAAAGAAGTGATAATCCCAATTGGAATTTCTGCTGGAGCAAGTAAGAGCCTGGCACCCATATCTGCTATTAATAAAAGTGCGGCACCTCCCAGCATGGAAGCTGGCAACAATTTGCGGTGATCGCTACCTACTAATAAACGCATGACATGCGGAACAATCAATCCCATGAATCCAATCACTCCTACAAAAGAAGTAGCGATTGCAACCATTGCTGTATTGGCGATAAGAATTTTTCTTTTAAGTTTTTTGGTGTCAATTCCTAAATAACCTGCCTCCTCTTCACCTAGTATAAATGCATTGAGTTTTTTTGCATCTTTCAAAGAAAGAAAAAGCACCACTAATGCAACCAATGAAACCAATTCAACCTGAAACCAATTAGCACCTGTAAAAGTTCCAAGGTTCCAGAAACTAATACTTCTAGCCTGCGGATCTCTTGCTAAATAAGTCATAAACCCAGTGCCACTTAATGCAACTGCATTGATGGCAACTCCTACCAGTAATAAAGAGGTTAAAGAAACTCGTGAATTGGACTTTGACAATTGGTACACAATTAATGTGGCTATTAGTCCGCCGATAAATGCAAATAAGGGCACTAAGAAAGGGCCAACAAAGACTTGGATATTTGGTCCAAACCAAGACGCAAAAACAAATACAAACGAAGCTCCTAAAGCCGCGCCAGCGCTTGTTCCTACTAATCCGGGTTCTACGATGGGATTTCTAAATAATCCTTGCATCAATACGCCTGAAACAGAAAGAATAGCACCTGTAACGGCACATAACAATACCCTTGGCAATCGTATCTGAATAAAAACAGACTCAACAATTGAATCAGTTTGCTTACCATTTGCCCAATGGGTCAAAGCTAAGCGCATGTCTTCTAAACTGATGCTTACGGCACCCAAAACGATAGATACTAGTAAAACAATTACTAGCACTATCATCAATAAGGGAAAAGTATATTTACTTTTTAACTTCATTAGTAGTTGGGTGGATCAGGCTCATTAGTTTTAAAATATTCTCACCAGTTCTTGGTCCAAAATATACGAGATCATGTTCTTCGAAACGGTAGATGCGATTATTTTTTGCAGCATTGGTTAATGACACACCTGGAATGGTTTTAAATTTCTCAGCCGACCCCATTTTGTCGAATCCAAAATCAGTTGCAATAATGATATCAGGATTTGCCATAGCCACAGCTTCAGCACTAATTTGTCGAGCTCCTTTGGTATCATAATTTGCTGTCTTTCCACCTGCATAAGCAATCATTTTATCTCCTGGGCCTTTTCTACCACTCATGACAAAATAAACATTGTTTGCTTGTCCGTAATGAATGATCATAACTGTTGGAGAATCCTTCAAATTTTTTTGTGCTGCTTCCACTTTTTGCATGTCTTGATCCAATTTTTTATTGATTGAATCTGCTTGCCTCTCAGCACCAAAATATTTTCCGAGTTCCGTTAATAAAAGTTTTGCACTGTCTAAAGTATTTGCTCCACCAAATGCTTTAATATTCAAGCCAACTTTCTCTAATTGGGGTAATACTGCTGCTGGCCCAATATCATTACTATGTATCACGATATCAGGTTTCATTGAAATAATTCCCTCTGCGTTTAGCGCTCGATGATAACCAACCGTTGGCAAGAGTTTAGCACTATCAGGATAAGAACTTGTAAGATCACATGCCACGATATCATGTCCCTTACCAAGTGCAAACAACATCTCAGTAAGGTGCTTTGAAACAGAAACTATTCTAATATCTTTTTTAGTGTCTAGCTCTTTTTTGCTAAATCGTCCACAACTAGCGAAAGAAATTGCAACGAAAATTAATAAGACTATTTTTTTCATAATAAGAAGCTTTTGTTTGGATTAAAATCCCTAAAATGTATATTTCAAATTAACACCACCAAAATAATTGATTTTATATGGTGCAGGCAAATATGCATCAGGTAATTGGTTTACAAAAACCATATACGCGTATTGCGTTCCTGTAATATTAGTTGCACCAATAAACAGGTCGAAATTGATTTTAGAAGAAATCTTATTTTGTATGCCCAATTTTGCATTCAGCAAATTATAACTTGTTGTCATATTCAAACCGTCTGAACTAATTGGCATTGCATCTTTGTATGAGTATGTGAAATTTAGATACAATCCAGATTTGCTAATAATATCCGCTCCTAGATTTGTAGTGAGGGGCGCAACACCTGCTACTACTTTCCCATCATAATTAGCAACTAGAGCAGTTAATTTGTCGGCACTCAAGGTCTGAAAACTATACCCAACATATTTAAAATCACTATAAGTAAGATTTGCAAATGGTTTAATTGCACTAATAAACCCAGTTGCAGATTCGTAAGCATTATACTTAATAGACAATTCAATTCCTTTATCATCCTGCTTACCACTATTGGCAATGTATGAATAAGCAGTGGTAGTTGAACCATTTAGAGGAACAGCAATGGCCGTCATTTTATCTGAGAACTGGGCACTAAAAAATGCTAACTGATAAGCTAGTTTCTCATTTAGTATCACACCCTTTGTTCCAATCTCAAATTGATTACCAATTTCAGGTCTTAAATCAGTATTTAACTTTCCAGTAGTTGGGATAAAAAAGTAAGAACTCACTGGCGCTTTGTACCCTTTACTATAAGCTGCATACACAGAAACAGACTTATTGATCACTTTGTTGATAGCAACATGTGGCGATAACATTCCATTATAGCTTGTTGCAAATTTGGTTGGGCTGGTATTGGTAGCCACATAAAATTTATCGTTTAAATCGATTCGCATATTACTATACCCAATTCCTGCAGTGATAGAAACATCTTTTGGCATTTGCAATGTCCATTCAGTAAATAGCGAAGAAGTGGAACTAATAGTTGACTGATTACTTCTCATTGCTCCAATATTCCAATAAGCTGTTGCCGATGAAGGATTAGCGACCATATTGTATCCGATGATCTGTGCGTATTGCTGCTGCATTTCGATTCCAGTAATTCCACTTAAACTAAGACCCTCTTTCAAATTGAATCTGGTATCTAAAGTGCTTCTAAATCCAGAATTGATGGGATTTTTGTCTGTCCAACCGCCCGCTGAACTTGCATTATTGCTAGCACCTGAGGCAAAAACAGAAGTAGAATTTGAAATATGACTATTGAAATTATAAGTCTGAGCCAATCCCGCTCTAAAGCTAATAATTTCAGAGTGTGCATTCCTTTTGATGTATTCTGGATTACCACTATAATCAAAACTATTATACTGCGCAATGGTCAACTCCCCCCCTCTTTCATCGTAACTATTACTATATCCGAAGTAGGCTGAAATATTTTGTTTTTCTGTTGGTTGAAATTCTGCTGCAACATTTACGAAATCTTTTTGTGATGCAGTATGCACCATATAACCATCCGACTTTTGTTTGCCATAATTTAACAGTAAAGAACTATGTTCATTGGCTGTTTGAAAATGGGTGGTAAATCGTTGTAATCCGTTTGATCCAAATTGAATGTCCTGACCAATACTGGTCTTATTTTTTTCTGGCCTTACCGTTGTAAGATTCACTACACCAGCAATTGCTAAACCGTATAGTGTACCTGCTGGACCTTTTGTAATTTCAACATTTCCAATTGATGAAAAATCAATATCATCCATAACCGTGATTCCTTCAGCATCTGTGATGGGAATACCATTCAAATAAACCTTAGAGCCTTGACCATCGAAATTACTATTGATACCGTTGGTGCCGCGAACGCCATTTCCATATCCACGAATATTAAATTGTTGGCCAGATGAAACTGCTCGACGCTGCATGGTAACTCCAGAAACGTTGGAATTGATGGCATCATCTAAGTATAAACCAGTATTCCGTTTCAACTCTGTATTGGTTAATTTAGCGATAGACACTGGTTGATACAGAGTTGATTTATTCTGATTAGAAGTGGCCGTAATTTCTACATTATCTAATTGTTGATGAACAGGTGTCAAAGAGAAATCAAGAACTGTATTACAGTCTACAATTATTTTCTGTGCTGTGGCATATCCAACATAGGATACAGTTACAGCTTCCTTACCACTACAATCAATACTAAAATTTCCTAAACTATCTGAGATCATTGCGGACTTCCCATTCACTTTTATAGAAGCGCCTGCTAATGGCGTTTTTGTTTTTGAGTCCAGAACCTTTCCCTTGATGACATTTTGCGCATGTACAGATAGTGCCATCACCGATAGCACAAATACTAACAACTTTTGCATTGAATTGCTTTATAATTAAAATAAAATGAGAACAGCTGCATGTAAGCAGCCCAAATAATAAATGACTTAACACCTTGGAGGTGGTACCTGTATCTCAAAAAAAGCAATTAATAATTCAGGAGAAAATCGGTGTGTATACAAATTGATCTCAACTGTTCTGAAATCGAATGCTTGTTTTTTTTCTAAATAAAATACCGAAAAAAATTTCAAAAAATTTTGGGTAGATTTTGATGAATTTGATTTATCAGATTTGTGAATTTCATTGAGCTGGATTTCAAGTTGATTTTCATCATTATCTTTTAAACAAATGATCTCTGCTCTACCGTTTTTTTTCTCTATGCTCACAACATCGTATAATTCGTGTTGATAACGAAATTCTTCGTTTTCTTCCTCCCATGAAAAATTTGAATCTCTAATCTTTCCATCGCTTGTTGCAAATACAAGTTTTGAACAAAATTCTGAACTGCGATGCTCCTTTAAAAAGGATTTCATTTCAGATTTAATCTGTTGCTGATAGAAGATATACAACAAGTGGTATCCACCCATGTATACTAGTAAACAAAATAATAATATGGAACTGACAGTTTTTCTCACAAGTAAGAAGGCAAAATAAAGCAAAAGACTCAAATCGCCCTACAAAATTGATAAGCGATTATAAGCCATTCATTTCATCGAGTCTAGGGCGAAGCCTTTGCTTACTTTTATTGAATATTTTCTGACCATTATCTAGGCCCTGACGCAACTCTCTTTGTCGCTCAAGGGGCAGGTGTACCGTATCTTTACACTCCTGTGAGCAGCAACCATCAAATTTTTCTGCACAAGAACTACATTGAATGAATAACAAGTGGCAGCCATCATTGAAACAGTTGGTATGGGTATCGCAGGGCTGACCGCATTGATGGCATTTTGCAATCACCTGATCGGTAATTCGCTCTCCCAATCGATTATCGAATACAAAATTCTTGCCTATAAATTTAGGTTCTAAATCCTGTTCTTTAGCCTGGCGTGCGTAATTGATAATACCACCCTCTAAATGGAATACATTTTTAAATCCTTTGTGCAACATATAGGCACTTGCTTTTTCGCACCTAATGCCACCAGTACAATACATGATGATGTTTTTCTCTTCATTGCCCTTCATCATGTCTACTGCCATCGGCAATTGTTCTCTAAAAGTATCTGAAGGAACTTCTATTGCATGTTCAAAATGGCCCACTTCGTATTCATAATGATTTCGCATATCAATGACAATAGTATCATCCTTTTCTAATAACTGATTCATTTGGGAAGCATTCACATATTTCCCTTTATTCTCCATGCTAAACTCAGGATCGTCTATTCCATCTGCCACAATTTTTTCTCGAACTTTTATTCTCAAGACCCAGAAACTTTTTCCATCATCATCTACCGCTATATTCAACCTTAATCCATCTAATGGATCGATCGAATAAAGGAACGACTTGAACTTTTCTAAATGAATAGTAGGCACACTTATCTGTGCATTAATTCCTTCTTTTGCTACATAGATTCGGCCAAACACTTTTAGTGCATTCAGGTTTTTATATAAGAAATCCCGGAACTCCTGTGGATTTTGAATCACAAAATAAGCGTAGAAACTGATGGTAGTGCGAGGATCTTTTTCCTCCATGAGTAATTGTTTCAACTCTTCGTTTGAAACACGATTGTGTAATAATGGCATGTAAATAAATTTCAGACATCCCTAATAGAATGTTCCATGATCAATAATTGGAGCTACTTTCAGGGTAGCCAAAATTTCTGAGCAAAGATACCATTTTAATAAAAACTTAGAAAAACACAATTTACCTACGCCCATTTGTAATAATTGGCACTGAAAGCCTAAACCCACTTGGCCTTCCCCCATTCTGTTCAAATCCTTGTACAAAATCAAATCGTAAGACCTTAAAAATATTTTCAATTCCAAAATAGGCTTCATAATAATGGGTATTAGGCTGTATGTATAATGCAGAGCCTCCAGTTACAAAAAATAAATTGAGGCTTCTAAAACCTGGGATCTTATTTGTGATCAACCCATTTAAATGATATTCGACATGTGCACTAAAATTCAGTTTGGAGGTATTGCTATATTGATAATAAGTAGGCAATTGAAAGCTACTTAGATAGGGCGTTGCCAGAAAAATTTGGTTCCCTTGCACATGCTGATAATCGGGAATAAATACGTTATCTGTATTTAAGAATCCACCAACACCGAATGCATAATTGAGCCTGCCCCCCAATTTCATATTTAAATTATCAGTAATTCCGAAATGCCATTTTGAGTAGGAAACATCACTTCCAAATAATCCATTAAGGCCTTGCGTAAAAGAAGCTCTGAAAGTTGGAAACTTAGAACCTATACTAATTTTTTGATCTGGCAACTCGATATAATTAGATCCTGGTCTCCAAGTTGCATTTATTGTTAATATGCTTGCTTTGTTAGCAACCATATTGGTTTGTGCAATTTCTGTTGGATAGTTCGGAGTGAAACTTCGATTAGGATAATCTTTCCAACTCGTCATATCAGCCAAATTCTCTAAAGGCTTTCTATTTTGAAACTGAAATTCGGCTCCAACCGTGAACCCATTTCCAATACCAGTATTATAGCCTATTTTGAAAAAGTCGGCTTCATATATTTTCATGTAGTTATACTCTTGCCTCAAGGTTGTGAACGTATTCAATATGGGCAAAATGGGTGGATCGTTATTGAATTGGAACACTTTAGCACCACCTGAAATTGAGAATGACTTTAAATACTTTTTCCCATAATTGTAATTAATAGAAAGGCTAGGATTGAAATGTTCATTTGCCAATCCATAACGGATATAAGGAATGATTGAAAGCGAATTTCTTCCTGTAAAATTTTTGGTATAGGATGGTGCAAAATCTATCACTCCACCTTCAACTGTATTATAAAAAAAACTTGTTAGCAGTGGAGGAAAGTTATAATAGGTTTTTTTCTTCTGCACACTGATCGAATTACCAGTTAACAAAGAGCCCATCAGTGTAAACTTATTTCTTCGCTTATCCAATGAATCTAGATAATGAGGATTCTTTCTTTCTTCTTCTAAACTATCTAATTTCCGATACGTTTTTTTCTCTTCTATGACTAATGGGATTGGCCGAATACTATCCCAATATGCCATCGTCTTCTTATTGGCACTATCTTCAAATTTTAAAATTGTATGATCAAAGAATTTCTTTTTGAATGAGGGATTTAGGTTGAATTTATCATACACCTGCAAAAAGTTGCCCCAAAAATCAAAGCCAAAAATCTTTCCAGAGGGATATAAAACCTGACTTTTAATGACCCACACATTTTTGGTGGCAGGAACGTACAACTGTTCTAATACCAATGTATCAATCAATTGCATGGCTTGTTCTTTCAGCAGTTTTAATTGAACACTTTGTATACGCCATTCATCTTCCACTATATTGATATAACCTGAAAAAGCAGGTTCATATTTTCTTCTGGGGATGACTTTAATCCTACTAACTTCTCTTCCATTTTCAAAAAAAGTTCCTTCAAATTTATATTTATAGAAATAAAGTGCGTTGTTGGCAATTGGAGAAACAAATCCACGTGGGTTCAATCCCCTTCCAAAAGATACATTGTTCTCGTATAAAGAAATAATTTGGGGATTAGCAAAACCGAAGCCATCACTTTGACCACCCACTTTAGAGGAGATCACCTCAATTTTTTTTGAACTAGGTTCTTCAACAGAATAATTAACGATCGACTCAGAAAGAAAAATGGATTTGCGTTTGCTGGTATCCCCATCTTCAAAGTCAACCGCTTTACCCATAAATTTCTTAGGATAATCTCTCAACTGTAATTGGCCTTTTAAGTAAACTTCGCACTGAAACTTTTTAACCTCCTTCAAATGTTCTTCACGAGTTGCAATAGCCTTTCTAATAATGGCGTAAGCAGGATCTTCACCACCAGACGTTACAACTACATCTTTCAAATTGTATTGCTGGATGTCTAATTCGAAATTGATTTCTAAGGTAGTTGTAGAGACTTTGATTGATTTTTCAACTGACTTATGTCCGACGTGCTGTGCAACTAAAACATGAGTGCCTTGATTAATTTCCAATGAATAAAACCCTTTTGCATTGGCAGTGGTTCCTTTGGTACTGCCTTTGATCAAAACGGAAGAAAAGGGAATGGGATTTCCCATTTTATCTTTTACCCAACCCGAAATTGTTGCAGATTTAGCATGAAGAACCAATAGGAATGACAAGAACACAATAATCTTATGCATAGGAGAAATTAAGAACTAAAATAAAGGGATAGTTCTACCAATAACAAACCGCTCATCCTAAGTATGCGCTTTTAACGATTGTTTATATTTTGATTATTTCTTCCTTGCTGTGCAACCTGCAGTTGCAGCCAGGCCACTAACCAATCCTCCAATCAATCCGGCAATAAGAATCAAAGCCCAATAAGAACCTCCAAGAGGCAATATCCTAGCTACTTTCATAGATAGTAAATGTTCATTCGGCATATCCTTTAAAATGGCTAGAATTACCCAAAGAATAAATAATCCAAAAAAACCAGATAGGAAAGCAAAACCAGCTTTCTGATGTACGCCCATTGCTACCAAGAAAGAGGTAAATACAAAAGACCACCAAGGAAGAGAGGTAAATAATCCAATTGCAAATGCAAGAAAAGCTGTTAAAAATATTGCAGTTATAAATTTCATAAAATTCTTTTATCCGTTTGTAAATGAGATATGCCATTTCATCTTCTCGTTTTTTGCGGCATTATCTTTTGATAGGATCAATAATTTATAATATTTACCAGCGGCCCAACTATCTATAAAATTGTCATAGAATTTTGAACCAGGATTTCCACTTTGGCCCCCTGGATAAACCCCATACGCCTCCGTTTCATCAGTCATATGTACAATCATTCTCCAACTTGGTCCGTGTGAAGTGGTAGTAGCATTCACGCAGTTTCTACCGCCTCCTATTGGAATATGTAACCTACTCAAAGCTGGCACTTGAGATAAGTGGGTTACTTTGGTATCCTTTACCCTACCCCAATCTAACTTCCTATCTTTTTCTAGTTGTGCCAAATAAACAGATGCTTTATGAACTGCTTCCATCACATCATCTTGCATAGTTTCTATTTTATTCGGCGTATTCTTATTATCAGCATACTGATAATTATTATTCTTTAAAAGATTTTCTAATAAAGTAGAAGCATCTGGCCATGGCATCGGAGATTTTGCATTTGTAAAATCATCTTTCCAAACTACTTTTTCTAAGCTATCCCAAACAGCATTGAAAATGGTAGCACCTTCTGCAGTTATCTCATTCCTGAAATTCCATTCACGAAGGATGTCGACATATTTTTTTTCTACTGTCGATAATTTTGAATCATCGATATTTTTCAACAAAACCGGCCTTGCCATTTCTGCAAACACATCAAAATTTTCATTTTGCAAGTATTGCATATCAACAGGCGTAATATCATTCATAGTAGCCAATCTCCTGTTGATCATAATACCTCTATATAAAGGGAAATTATGCCCGATGCCCAGATAATAGGGATAAGTAGAATCAGTAGATTTTTGATTGGCACTACTTACCCAACCCCTTGCTGGATCAGCGATCATTGGATTCTCTGACTCAGGAATCATGCCCTGCCATTGATACGTACTATCAATGCCCGGCATAATGAAATCACCCTGACGATTCCACCTTGCTACAAAATTTCCTTGTTGTTTGATAGCAATATGTCCAGACTTTGATGCAAACGCAAAATTCTGACCAGGACAGGTATAATCAGAAATGGCAACTTTATAGTCTTCTAAATTCTTTGCCCTATTTAATTTGTAAAAAGTCTTCACCCCTGTTCCAGCTTTATTTGCCGTCCACCTCACTGCCAAATTTTTGGGATGGGCACTATCACTTTTGTAGTGGTGGTCGTACATAACCGGACCAATTTCAGTAATAGCAATATATTCATTCACATCTGGCTTGCCTTTTACTTTAATGGTTTCCATTCTAAGTTCAGCTTTCTTCCATTCACCATTATACCAATACTCTTGCATGGTGGTGTCTTTGAACTTCATTTCATAATAATCTAGCACATCTCTACCAGCGTTAGTTACACCCCAAGCGATACTATCATTAAAGCCGATAATAACAGCTGGTGACCCTGGGAAACTAGCCCCGTAGGTATTATGTGTGGGTGTATTGATTTGAATTTCGTACCAAAGAGAAGGTAGGTTTAATCCTAAGTGTGGATCGTTGCAAAGGATTGGTCTACCTGAAACTGTTTTTGATCCTGCAACTGCCCAGTTATTACTACCATTATTACGGTTAGGGGTAAGTGGACTTTCCGCAGAATTTGAATTAGATGTTTTATTTAAATAAGCCGAATCAATTCCAAGCGGTGCAACTGGAACAATCGATGGCTTTGCATAAACTGTACCTTTTGGAATGATGGGATCTAAAGAGTCTTGTACATTAGGAAATAGTTTATTAAAGTCCTCATACCCTAAATAGTTTTTTGCATTCGACATTTTTAGATCCTGCTTAGCTCCACTTCCAGTAAGATCGTAAGACATGTACATCAAAAACAAATAAGTCTTTAAGGGAGTCCATGCTTCTGGCTTATAATCCATCAATTTGTATTCAAAAGGAATTTCTTCTGGCTTTAATGATTTGATATATGCATTAACACCCTCTGCATATGCATCAACCGTAGCCTGCATTTCATGGTCTTTCTCCATTCTTTGCATGGTTTGTTCAGCACCATATACCATTCCTAGTCTTCTAAAAAATTGGTCGATCGGAAGTTTATCCGGACCCGCAATTTCACTTAGCCTTCCTGCTGCTACATAGGTTTGAAATTCCATTTGCCATAACCTGAATTTGGCATGGATATAACCTTGTACGTAATACGCATCTAAATCTGTTTGGGCGTAGATATGCGGTACCAAACGTTCATCTACAAATACATCTACTTTGCCTTTTAGTCCTTTTAATTTTACTTCTCCAGAAAAAGAGGTATTGGAGGCTTCGGCATTTTGCCAAAACCCTTGCTGGGGAGATAAAAAATAACCTAGCCTTGGAGTTTTAGTGTTTCCAACTGGCAATGGGGTATTTAACAGATAAACTAGCCCTACTGTTGCAACAGTAGAGATTAAAAAGGGAATTATACGCATTGCAATCTATTGTGTTTTAAAAGTAACTATTTAGCAATTACGATTTTGTATTTTGTTCCTTTAATTTTCTCATCCTTCACTAATGGGAGCATTGCATTCACTTTATTCTTTTTGACTGCCACGAAAGAATTGAAATCTTTCACTACTATTAGTCCGATATCTTCTTTTTGCAGTTTTCCTTTCTGTGATAGGAAGCCCACAATATCAACTTTATTCAACTTGTCTTTTTTGCCGCCATTGATATAGATGGTAGTAAATACAGCTGGCTTAGGAGGCTTTTGGTTAATCGGGATCTCAAGAGGAACAAAGTCTTGTTGGATATATTTAGGCATGGGTTCTTCCTGATGCATCAAAATATAAGCAGTTCCAGTAGCATGCATCCTTGCTGTTCTACCATTTCTATGTGTGAATTCTGCAAATGTTGAAGGCAAGTGATAGTGAACGATGTGCTTGATCTCAGGAATATCTAATCCCCTAGCTGCAAGATCAGTTGCCACCAAGAAAAGTATTGACCCATTTCTTAATTGGATGAGGGTTTGCTCTCTTTGCATTTGCTCCATCCCACCATGAAAAGCTGCATTCTGAATTCCTTTCTCTTTTAATAATAGGGATGTTCTTTCAACAGCATCGCGATGGTTACAAAAAATAATGGTCGGTTCTGAACCGATATAACATAATAACTGGGCTAAACGATCTGCTTTGTCTTTACTATCTGAAATAACCAATTGCAAACTCAATTGCTCATTTTCATCTATATTTTCTAAATGATCAATTACAAACAAATTTTGTACTCCTGCAAATTCAGGAACCTGAATAGCTGCTGTTGCAGAAACCAAAATTCTTTTATTGATCTTTGGCAAAGAGCCGATCACAAAACTCATTTCTTCTTCAAAACCGAGTGCTAAGGATTTATCAAACTCATCTAATACTAAGGTTCGAATACCATCCAATTGTAGGGTCTCCCTTCTAATATGGTCAGCAATTCTTCCGGGTGTTCCGATTAGTAAGGCAGGCGCTTCTACTAAATTTTGAATTTCGGTTTGCATATCATGACCGCCATAACAACAGTTAACTTTAAGTCCTGTTGACATTTTTTTCCAAACCTGTTCAATTTGTATCGCCAATTCTCTAGATGGAGTTAAGATCAAACACTGCACTTTGTTGGTATTTTCCTGCATCAGCTCATACACTGCTAATAGAAAAGCAAGGGTTTTTCCTGAGCCGGTTGGGGAAAGCAGGAGCGAATCACGATGCCTAAGAAATCCGGGATAGGCATCTTTTTGCATCTCATTCAATGAGTTTATTGATAAATTGCTCAATAACTCCGCTATCTTTTGTTCATTCAATTGCATGCGCAAAGATACTATTAAGTTCCCACCTTGATATAGACACCTGCTGATCGAATTAGGAAATGATGTGGTAAAAAGGCAGAACTAATAGATATTTGCAGCAAATTTCGAATTCCTAATCACTTGCTCATGGAACTTTCTATTCATACCAAAAACATTCTTGGACTTCAGCTACCAACCGATCCACGTTGGGTTAACCTAGCTGAGATTTCAATTGAAGCCATTTTAACCGACCATGCTTATTGTGAGCAAAAAGCTGCAACCACTTGTATCTCATATATTCAACGTTACTCAGATTATAGCTTGATGGTTGAATCTCTAGCACCAATTGTGACAGAGGAATGGGGACATTTCAGAATGGTATTACAAGAATTGAAAAAAAGGGGACTGGAATTGGGTCGTCAACGTAAAGACGAATACGTGAATAAACTAATTGAATTTCAGCGTAAGGGTGGTAGAATTGAAGATCGCTTTTTAGATCAAATGTTAACGATGGCACTTGTAGAAGCTAGAAGTTGTGAGCGCTTTAAACGACTTAGTGAAGGTTTGGATGATGAATATCTTAGGAATTTCTATAGAAAATTTATGGAAAGTGAAGCCGGACATTATACCCTCTTCATCAACCTTGCAGACCACTATACCGACAAAAAATTGGTTCGTAACAGATGGAAGGAGTGGTTAGAATATGAAGCAGGTGTGATGAATGAAATGGCCATCCGAGGGGATCGAATTCATTAATCAATTACTTTACCCCAGTCTCGAAATAAGTAAGTTCTTTCGCTAAGTTCAAATAAGGATGTTTTTCTAAAAGCAATTTTGTTTTTGTGCCATAGTTCTTTAAAAACAATTGGTGCATTTCTGTACTTGGATTAAATGGCTTATGCTGAAAGGCAAGATTGATCTCTGCAATTTCTTTCATGACTGTTTTTGTTTCCTCATCAACACAGGCATCTAGCAATTTTTCCCACACATACTGAGTAGCTTGATAATTCGGATGTACCATATCCTCCGCGTAGAATCGATAATCGCGTAGATCATCGATAACAAGTTCGTAGGCAGGAAAATAATAAAGATGCTCGTATTTGTCGACCAGTTGGTGAACTGCTTGAATCAAAACAGCTTTACTCCGATTGTTTTCAACCAAACCTTCTCGCAAATGTCTTACCGGACTGATCGTAAAAATGATACTTAGTTTTGGATTAAAAGCTTGTAGGCCTTTAATCAATTCATTTAATAAATAAATTGCTTCTGTAGGATTCAATAATTTTTTTTGGAACCAGTCGCTCGGTGCTTTATGATTATTTGCAGCAACAGTATTCGGAATTGCATTTACTGCTTTTTCGGTAAGTGTATATAACCATGCAGAACCAAGTGTGATCACCAAATGATCTGCTACTTTCAAATACTCATGCGCTTCTTTGATGGCGGTATTAATTTTATGAATGCTTTCTTGCTGCGTAATTCCTGAAAATCTACTATGGTGTTTCCAACTATGCCAAGTCTCATTTAAGGTAAACAAATCTGATTCTGAATAAGTTTTGTTTGAGATATAATCTGCAATGGCATCAGCAACACTTACCGGATTGAATAAAATGCCGTGCGGATTTTCAAGAACACTAAATTTATGTTTCCTTAATTTCTCTCCTATATTTTCAGTAAAACAAGATCCAAGCAATAGTAGCTTACTGCTTAAGCTGATTGGCCTTTTGATCTTTTTGATATCAAATTCAAAATGAAATTTCATGATTTATTGAAATATTTCGTTGGCAATTTGAATAGCTTGATTTAATGCATTTTCATTGAAATCTACAAGTAATTTTTTTTCTCGTAAATAGTCGATGACTAAAACGGAATCCATATTCCCAACTAGATCCTCTTGTGCCATGGGGCAACCTCCTATTCCTTTCAAAGCCCCATCAATTCTAATACAACCAGAATCAATTGCCGCTTCAAATTTATTTTTCCAGTTATTGCTTGCGGCATGTAAATGAACACCAATACTTGTTTTAGGGAATGCAGGTATTAAGCTATTAAGCGCTTCAGAAATTTGCGAGGAATTTGCAACGCCTACAGTATCCGCTAACGAAATAATACCAATGCCTCTATCAACCATCTCCTGCGTCCATTTTAAAAGCATCTCTTTAGAATAAAGATCAGCATAAGGGTTTCCAAAACCCATACTCAGATAAATCACCAATTCTTTTCCATTTTCAACACAAAGCGTTTGAATTTCTTCTACCGTTTTTAAACTTTGTTCCATTGTTTTATTTGTATTCAACATTTGAAACGTTGGTGATATGGAAAAAGGAAAACCAAGGTATTTTATTTGTGGAAAGTAAACAGCTTCCTCTGCACCTCGTGTATTTGCAACTATTGATAACAATTTGGTATTACTATCTCTTGAGACCTCTAACTCTTTCACCACCTCTTTTGTATCAGACATTTGAGGAATTGCTTTTGCCGAAACAAAGCTTCCAAAATCAATCGTATGAAAGCCTACTTGAAGCAGGCTATTGATATATCTTATTTTATCTTTTGTTGGAATAAAATGCTTCCAGCCCTGCATGGCATCACGGGGACATTCGATTAACTGAATAGCTGATTTTTGTTTCAAATTAGTTTTGTTACGCTATATTTATTTCATTCTTTGCTTCATGGCTTCATATAATATGATACCTGTTGCAACAGATACATTATAGGAATCAAAAACACCGGCCATTGGAATCTTAAAAAATTGATCTGCCGCTTTTGCAATATAGGGTTGTACACCTTTTCCTTCATCACCCATGATCAAACAGCAAGGCTCATTTAATACCAGATCCGCCACATTTTTCTCCGCACGCATTTCACTAGTAAACACTTGTATGCCATTCAGGTGTAAAGTATCAACTGCTTTCAATAAACTATTTACTCTACAAATATGAATCAGTTCAAGTGCGCCAGCACTGCTCTTCATGGCTTCTTCATTAAGCGCCCCCACTCCTTTATCCGGAATAATAATGGCGTGGGCACCTGTACATACGGCGGACCTTGCAATTGCACCAATATTTCTTACATCAGTAACTCCATCTAACATTACAAATAATGGCACTTCACCTGAAGCAACAGTATGATCTATTACCTGTTGCAAATCCATATAAACAACACTTGCAACAAATGCCATTACCCCTTGATGATTGGCTCTGCTTAACCCATTTAATTTTTCAATGGGAACTACTTGAATGGGAATGTTTTTCTCTTTAGCTAAATGTCTGATGGCGCCAATACTTTCGCCTTCTACATTTTTTTGAAATAGAATTTTGTCGATCGCTTTTCCAGCGTTAATTGCTTCAATTAAAGGCTGACGGCCAATAATAAGTTTATCTTGTTTTGGAGGCATAGTTATTTTATTTAAGTCTTCCTTCGAGCAACCTGTTTTTGATCTTGTAAACTGCTGCTACTGTCATTGAATCTGTGATCAGTTCATTTTCAACCATCTCAAATACTTTGTCAAAAGGAAGTTTTTTTATTTGTAATTGTTCTGTTTCTTCTGGTTCAGCTGTTTTCTGTGTGAGTTGCGTGGCTAAAAAAACAACAGCCAATTCATCACTCACAGAATTTGAAAGGTGCATTTTTAATAAAGGCTCCCAATTTTCTGCAACCAACCCTGTTTCTTCCAAAAGCTCTCTCTTTGCGCCCTCTAATGGATCAACACCCAGTAATCCTCCACCCTCAGGGATTTCCCAACTATATTGATCGATGGGAAAACGAAATTGACCCACCAGCCAAATATTTCGGAATTCATCCATTACCACAATTCCGACGGCTGTATTTTTAAAATGTACTTTACCATAAATTCCGTTCCCGCCACCTGGATTAATGACATCAAACTCTGTCAATTGAATCCAAGGATTTTCATACACTTTTTTTTCAGCAATAATTTTCCAGGGATTTGCTTCAGGGTTCATGATTTTGTATTTCTTAAACTAACTGGAATAGAAATCAGCAAATAAATGAGCACCACTGCGGCAAGTGTGAATTTAATTGTCGCAAAATAATGAGTCATCTGCAATGATACTACTGTAAAATTACCTGCTATTGTTTGCAACATCAATAAATTTTCTCCAATGTCTAACACTCCAGCTACAACAGCAACCCTAGCCAAGGTCAATCCAATCATACGCATTCCTGGATTCTTCCATTTTGAAGCAACTGATTCAGATGCAAGCGCCAGTAGTGCTACATAAGATACTATAAATAAAAAATCGATCCAGATATTCATTTTAACTACCGACAAATCCCAGGTATCCATCAACAAAGTAATTTGTCGGGCTTGCGTGGCCATTTCTAGATCTACGATGCCTTTTGGACTTGCTGTTGTGATAAGACTTGCCCCTTGCCAGCGTAAAGCAGCAAACATTAATACACAAGCAAATGCTGCAACTAATAATTTTTGTTTCATACACTTTAATTGGAATGAAGTTTTGACACCCTGAAATTAAAAAACCTCCGCTCAATTTGCGGAGGTTTTTCTATATTCTTTTGAAGACTACTAAATTCCGAATGCAGCTTTCACTTTTTTCACATAATCCAACTTCTCCCAGGTAAACAATTCCACTTTTATTTTCTTCTCTTTACCTGAAGGATCTTTGAAGGTTTTGATCACTACTTCGTTCTTACGACCCATATGGCCATAAGCCGCAGTTTCGCTATACATCGGTGTTCTCAACTTCAATCTTTGCTCGATGAAGTAAGGACGCATATCGAAGATGCTTTGAACCAGCTTGCCAATCTGACCATCGGTCATTTTAACTTTCGCTGTTCCGTAAGTGTTTACGTTGATGCTTGTAGGTTTTGCAACCCCGATCGCATAAGACACTTGCACCAATACCTCGTCAGCCACACCAGCAGCTACCAGGTTCTTAGCGATATGTCTGGTTGCGTAGGCAGCAGAACGGTCAACCTTACTAGGATCTTTACCGCTGAACGCACCACCACCGTGTGCCCCTTTTCCACCGTAGGTATCTACGATGATCTTGCGGCCAGTTAAACCAGTGTCTCCGTGTGGACCACCAATTACAAACTTACCGGTTGGGTTGATATGGTATTTGATATCTGCGTTGAACAGTTTTGCGTATTTCTTGTATTTCTTCTTAACCCTAGGGATCAGGATATTGATGATATCGTCTTTGATCTTAGCGAGCATTTTTGCTTCGTTGTCGAAGTCGTCGTGCTGGGTGGAAACCACAATCGCATCAATTCTAACGGGTTTGTTATTATCATCGTACTCCAAAGTAACCTGGCTCTTTGCGTCTGGGCGCAGGTATTGGATGGCTTTGTTCTCGCGGCGTAAAGCTGCAAGTTCAATCAAGATCTTATGAGCGATATCTAAAGCCAATGGCATATAGTCATCAGTTTCGTTACTCGCGTAACCAAACATCATACCCTGGTCGCCAGCGCCTTGGTCTTCTTTTTTCTTTTTGTCAACACCCTGGTTGATATCAGCACTCTGCTCATGGATCGCAGATAAAATCCCACAGCTATTGGCTTCGAACATGTATTCGCTCTTGGTATATCCAATTTTACGGATCACACCACGCGCAATTTCTTGAACATCTAAGTATGCTTTAGACTTAACCTCACCAGCCAAGATCACCTGACCAGTAGTTACCAAAGTCTCACAAGCCACTTTCGAATCCTTATCGAAGGCTAAAAAGTTATCAATTAATGCATCAGAGATCTGATCGGCAACTTTGTCTGGATGTCCTTCAGATACGCTTTCGGAAGTAAACAAATAAGGCATAACTATATTTTAGAATTTAAGGATACAAATATATTGTATACAATGGGTTATTTATATTTTAGAATAGACTATTCTCAAACGCATTCTAAATCGAACATTGGTACCACCACCTAATCTAACCCTTCCATTGGCTACATTATTAGTATAGTTTGGAGTTAGATAATAATTGGTACGACTAGATGTATTAGGATATGCTGCAGAATAATACATTGAATCATTTGATGGTGCCGTAAGAATCAAGTTAAAGGATGTATCAGATCGAGAAGCAATTCCTTGTACATATCTACTGATATCAAAATTATAAGCAGCCACTTGATTGTATCCTTGAGTTGATTTATAGGTAATATATCCACCCATTTGAGAAATATTTGGACCAGTTAACCCAATTGTGAAATCATTTGGAATATTTCTCTTGTGCATATACACGCTATCAAAAATACTCAGCAGCAGATACCTCGGAGGAGTCATGATATTATCTACCCCTGGATGTGCATCATCAGGCACTTGTTCGACGAACAATTGGGCTCTATGTATGATCCGATTGCTAATATTTTGTAGCCCAGGTACACGAATTCGAACTCCAGTTCCAGGCATTGCTTGTACATAGACCAATGAATCGGGTTTCGGATTTGTTGAAAGATGATTCGCTATTTCTGAACCAGTTCGGTTTCTTGTTATAAAATTGGCATGCCCAGAGGTTGAAGTATTAAATCTAAGATTTGAAACAACGGTGTCTCTTACTGTTCCCCCAGAATAAACGGTTGAATAGTAAAGGGCCAATTTAGTATTGGTATCTCCAAGGTTGATATTAAGGAAAGCATTTGCAGGCGTAGATGGATCTGCAATTACGGCAAACCCATTAAAATAAGTTCTGAAAATGGAATCAGATTTATATTGCGTTGCAGTATCATAATCTAAGATCATCCTCTTTGCAAAACTTTTATTCAGTTTGATCCTGATTTGATTATTGGCAGCTTCATATCTATTAATGATAGAATCCCCAATTCTTCTGATATCAACTGTTTTAGTTGGAGCAAGTGGTAATAAATTATAATTAATTGGTGACACATTGGGATAGTTAACAGGATAATCCCTAAACTGACCCATCAAAGTGTTTAATTCGTATACATTCAGTTTTAATGGCTGCATAGAATCGCCATAAGCGCCTCTATAACTTAATACCAATACTGCAGAATCTACAACGATACTGTCTTTGTTCCCAATCACCATAAATGGATAAGCTGGAGCACCTACTTCAAAAAATAGGGAAGCAGTCGATTTTCCAAAGAGAGGGTCGGTATTTAAAACACCCAAAACATGTGTATCACCTTTAAATACCCTGACTGTGTCTTTATCATCATAACTATCAGTGATAACACTAAAAGTAGTATCTAAAGTAGTAAGGCCATCAATGGGAGGAATTAATCCTGCCCCAACATCAGTTGTTGTAATACGCGTACAGCCTGTAAAAATCAGCAGCATTGCAAAACCACATACCAATAGCTTACGCATTGTAAAAAATGAATCCATTAGTTAAAAATTACTTGCCCGCAAGGTCGTTGTACAATTCTAAATACTCTGTTAAATCAGAATCCCATCCTTTAAATGGAACCGTTTTTTTGCCTTTTACTTTTGAGAACTCATCCGTCAACTTTTTCTCAATTGTGTCTGATCCAAAAGTAATAGCGTCAGCGAAGGTGGCACCTCCTTTGAACATGGCTGTATTATTATTCTCTTTAAAGCTTTCCAAATCCTTCTCTTTGATATTAGCATTGATCAGGGCTTTCTTAATGAAATCAGGGCCAAAATCTTCGGTGAAAGTGTTTTGTCCGACAGTAAATATGACTTTACTATTCCCGAAAACCGGTTCTTTTTTATACGCTGTTTTAATATAGGCTGGGATTAAAGCAGTCATCCAACCACTACAATGGATAATATCTGGAGGCCAGCCAAATTTCTTGACAGTTTCCAAAGCACCTTTACAGAAGAATATGGTTCTCAATGCATTATCATCAAACCAAGTCTCAGATTCATCATGGAAAATTTGTTTTCTCTTAAAGAAATCTTCATTTTCGAGGAAATAAACCTGTAATCGTGCATTGGGCAATGACGCTACTTTGATTTGTAGAGGATAATCATCGTTATCAACTGAAACATTAATTCCCGAAAGACGAACTACTTCGTGTAAACGGTGCCTCCTTTCATTGATTACTCCAAATCTGGGCATGATACATCTTACTTCTAGCCCTGTATCATTACTCTTAATAGCCAATTTGTTGATCACTTCTGCAAACTCTGTTAGTTCCAGATAAGGTGACATTTCTGTGGCTATGAATAAAATTCTTTTCTTTGTTGACATTATCACGCCATTTTAGCAAAACTTGAAAATAATTTGCAAAGGTACAGAAAATAGAGAGAAACCCAAGAGTAATAGTATTATAGCCAATATCCGGAATTTTTTTGAGGTCCCTCTATTGGGGCATGTTCTATTATTTAATTGTAAACTAGATAGACGGTGAGCTAAATGGTCATTATTTAAAATTGCTTGCGTAACTTGCCGTTGAATGACCGCTACATGAAAAAAAGGCTAATTGCTGTATTAAAATATTTGTTTTTTTTAGGAATTGGCGTATTTCTGGTTTGGTGGAGCTTGCACCAGATTCCAGCCGATAAATGGGGGGAATTCAAGAATTCTCTTCGTACAGCCAGATATGGTTTAATTGCGCCAGTTTTCTTGATCTTAAGCTTAAGTCACCTTTGTAGGGCTCTTAGATGGAGGATTCTTATGAAGCCAATGGGCTACCAACCCTCTATTGTCAATACTTTTTTCGCAGTAATGATTGGCTATTTGGCTAACCTTGCGGTACCCCGTTTAGGTGAAGTACTCAAATGCACCATTCTTGCTAAGTATGAGAAAGTGCCTGCTGAAAAGTTGGTAGGTACCATTGTGGCAGAGAGAGCTTTTGATGTAATCTCACTTGGACTAGTTTTTGTATTGGCATTCATTTTACAATTTGAAGTAGTTGGAGAATATGGGAAACAATTACTGAAAGATCTTCTGCAAAATAAAGCAGGTCATTTTTCAGCTAATAAACTCATGATATTTTTTGGATCCCTCCTCATTGTTCTTATTGCACTAAAAGTATGGTTCAGACAGTTTGCACACCTTAATATAGTGATCCTATTCAAAAAAATCCTGAGAGGTATCTGGGAAGGTTTGAGCAGTGTCAATAAGTTGCAACATAAGGGCCTATTCTTCTTTTATAGCTTTTCAATTTGGTCGCTTTATATTATTGGCACTTGGGTAGGTTTGTACGCAACCCAAGGCACCGCTCAATTAGGCATTCAAGATGCCATAACTGCACTAGCATTTGCTAGCATAGGAATGATCATTACTCCTGGAGGAATTGGAGCATATGCATTCTTTATGGCGAAAGTTTTAGAAAAAAGTGATATCCCATTTGAAATAGGTTTTGCGAATGGTACTTTACAATGGTTTGCACAATTTCTAATTGTGTTAATCGTGGGTACGATTTGTGTGATCCTATTACCTATTTACAACAAAAAAAAGGCATATGAGGGCAATTGAAAGCATCCCATTAAAAATCACTGATCTTAAAACCCTTTGTTTCAAAGTGGCGGCTTGGCGGGCTACAGGTAAAACCATCTCATTTACCAATGGATGCTTTGACATACTTCATGAAGGACATATTTTTTCACTATCACAAGCTGCAAAAGAAGCAGACCTTTTGATTGTTGGGGTAAATAGTGACGCAAGTATAAAAAGACTCAAAGGAAACGACCGGCCTATCAATCATGAACAAAGCAGAGCGCTAATCTTAGCCAGTTTATCTGTGGTAGATGCTGTAGTGATATTTGAAGAAGATACCCCATTGCAATTGATACAAGCAATTTTACCTGATGTACTTGTTAAGGGTGGGGATTATACAATTGATCAGATTGTTGGTTCAAAAGAAGTTTTAGCCAATGGAGGAAAGGTTGTGATCAATCCCATTGTAGAAGGGTATTCAACCACCGGAATCATTCAACAAATCAAATCCTCATATTCTTAATGGGATTCATAAATTCTTAATATTCTTAGCTAACAATGTTTTTTATTTTTGGTTATTTACTTTCCTAAATTATGGCTAAAAGACAATTCATTCAAAGAGATATTAGTTGGTTAAGTTTTAATGCTAGGGTATTACAGGAAGCGAATGATCCATCTGTTCCATTAAGTGCCAGGATTCGATTCCTAGGTATTTTCTCAAATAATAGCGATGAGTTTTTTAGAGTTAGGGTCGCTACGCTAAAAAGGATGATCGAGTTTTCTGAAAAAAGAAGAAAACTAAATATGCATCTTGAGATTGACCCGCAAACAATTCTTGACGACATTCAAACCATTGTTCTTAAGCAGCAAAACGAGTTTAATAGGATTTGGGAAAGCATCTTAAAAGAACTCAAAAAAGAGAAGATTTTTTTAGTTGATGAAAAGCACCTTAATAGAGATCAACAAAATTTTGTACGCAAATATTTCGATGAAGAAGTACGTACAAATATTATCCCTTTGATGATTGAAAGTTTGCCACAACTCCCCTATCTCAGAGAAAAAAGCATTTATTTAGGCATCGTTATGTCGAAGGATAGTTCTGCTTATAAACAGAAATATGCACTGATCGAAGTACCCGCAAGATCAAATGGTAGATTTGTGATCCTTCCCTCCAAAGCGGGAGAAACTCAGATCATTCTATTAGAGGATATTGTTAGATATAATTTACCACATATCTTTTCCTATTTTGGATTCGACCATTTTGAATCGCACATTTTCAAAGTAACTAAGGATGCAGAGATAGACCTCGACAACGATGTTAGTACCTCATTCGTTGAGAAGATCGAGAAGGGTTTAAAAAATAGAAGAAAGGGTAAGCCCGTGCGTTTTGTATACGACAAAGAAATGGATGCTGGTTTATTAGAATACCTTATTCGAAGATTAAATTTGAATAGAAAAAGCAATATCATCCCTGGTGGACGGATTCATAATTTCAGGCATTTTATGGATTTTCCAAACATCATTAAACAAACAAGTACCAGAAGAGCTTCATTCACGCATCCAGAGTTAAAAAGCACCATGCGTGTTACGGATGTTATTCTAAAAAAAGACGTTTTACTCAATTTCCCCTATCATTCCTTTAATGCATTGATTGATTTATTACGCGAAGCTGCAATGGATCCTGATGTGAATAGCATCAAAATAACTGCCTATAGACTCGCCTCCCATTCAAAAATTATCAATGCTTTGATCAATGCCGCCAGAAATGGAAAGGAAGTAGTAGTAATGTTGGAATTGAAAGCAAGATTCGATGAGGAAGCTAATCTAGAATGGAAAAAGGTATTGGAAGAAGAAGGGATTAAAGTTTTGCTTGGTGTTCCTAAAATGAAGATCCATGCAAAGCTCTGCATCATCAAAAAAAGAAAAGGAAACACAACAGTACAATACGGTTTTGTTAGTACCGGAAATTTAAATGAAAGCACTTCAAAAGTTTATAGCGATCATTGTTTGCTTACCAGCAATAGAAATGTGATGGCAGATATTAATCGCATTTTCAGGTATCTCGAAAACTGGAAGGCAGGCACATTGCCGCTTCAGGCTTGCAAAACATTGATGGTTTGTCCGAATAACATGCGCAGAGAAATTGTAGCATTAATTAACAGAGAAATCAAATTTGCAAAATCTGGAAAACCTGCTCAAATAATTTTAAAAGTAAATTCTTTGAGCGACGATCTTTTAATCTCGAAACTGTATGAAGCAGCAATGGCAGGAGTTGATATCAATATGGTAGTTAGAGGTATTTTCTGCGCTAAAATTGAAAATAAAAAATTCAAAAAACAACCTACTGCAGTCAGTATTGTGGATGAATATTTGGAACATGCGAGAGTGATGATCTTTCATAATGGAGGGAAAGAAAAGGTATTTATCTCAAGTGCCGATTGGATGGTTAGAAACCTAGACCACCGTGTAGAAGCTGCTATTCCCATTACAGATCCAACTTTACAGAAGGAATTGAAAGATATTATCCACATACAATTAAGAGATAATGTAAAAGCTAGAAACCTCAACAACGAATTAAGCAACATCTATGTACCTTCCGATGGTAAAAAAAGGATCAGGTCACAAATAGAGACTTACAATTATCTGATTAAGAAAAACCCAACAAGTAGTGAGGATCGCAGCAATTGATATAGGAAGTAACGCAGCAAGGCTATTGATTGTTGAGGTAACTACAGACAAATATGGAAAGCCCCTATTTAATAAACTTAATCTGGTACGTGTTCCATTAAGATTAGGATTTGATGTGTTTGAAAAGGGTGAAATTACAAAGGAGAAAAGGGGCATGATTCTCCAAACCATGAAAGCCTATACTCATTTGATCAATGCTTACGGTGTAGAACATACCATTGCCTGTGCCACTTCCGCTATGCGGGATGCCAGTAATAGTCAGGACATTATTCGCAAAGTAAAAATGGAAACTGGTCTGAACATTGAAATCATTAGTGGTGATTTTGAAGCTTCCTTGATCTATGAGAACCATGTTGCTGAAACCATGGATACCGATCATAGTTATTTGTATATAGATGTAGGTGGTGGTAGTACTGAACTCACTTTCTTTGCGGAAGGAAAACTTGTATTTAAGCAATCTTTCAATATTGGAACGATACGTATCTTAAAAGAGATGGTGACTGATTCAAAATGGAATGAGATCAAGGACTTTATCAAACTAAAAACAAAGGGCTTTAAACAGATCGTGGCCATTGGAACTGGTGGTAATATCAATAAAGTATTCTCACTCAGCAAAAAGAAGGATGGAAAACCTCTTAGCATTGATCTTTTGAAAGATTATTACAAAGAAATATCCAGTTTTTCTCTTGAGGATCGCATTAATGTATATAAACTTCGAGCAGATCGGGCAGACGTAATTGTACCAGCCCTCCAAATTTATATCAACGTCATGCGATGGGCTGATGCTGAGGAAATCTATGTTCCAAAAATTGGTTTGGCCGATGGTTTGGTTCAACATTTATACAGTGAATTAAGCTCAGTAGAATAAAATTGTAGCAAAAGATTCACCGATAACTGCTAATATTTCACCCATATTAGCCCAAAAGCAACTGAAACTCTGAATATATTTGGCTCATAGGGAAACACATTAATCATAATACAACTAGCCTTGATCAGTCAAAATAAGAAAATCGTATCTGTTATTGCCCATTTAGCAGCCTGGGCCTGTTTTTTTGCACTGCCTTATTTAGTGTTCTTTCCAAGAATGCTAGATTCCCAGTTTACCATGAGCGACCATTTGATTGCAACTATTGTATGTAACAATGTTTTCTTAGTTCTCTTTTATTATTTTAATACCCAACTATTAATACCCCATCTTTTAATGAAAGAGAAATGGGGGCTTTATATATTTTCAATCATCGCCGCTTTGTTGATTTTCTTATTTCTTCCTAAATATATTGCTGATTTAATTGCAGCACCTGAAGTACATCCTTTAATCAATTCTGAAAATGCTAAAGGGCCACCCAGGCAAAGAATGAGGAGACGAGGTTTGGTTGACACCTATAACATTGCGATTTTCTTTTTAGTATTTACGGTAGGAACATGTATTGCGGTGATTCAACGATGGCTCAAAACTGAAGAAACAAGAAAAGAAACGGAGAGTCAGAAATTGAATACAGAGTTGTCTTTTTTGAAATCTCAAATCAACCCTCATTTCTTTTTTAATACGCTCAACAACATCTACTCTCTTGCAATTGTAAGAAGTGAGAAAACAGCACCAGCAGTAATGAAGCTATCTTCCATCATGCGTTATATTTTAACAGAAACAACGCAGGACTATGTTCCATTACAAAATGAAGTAGATTTTATTCATAACTATATAGAATTACAACAAGTACGGTTAACAAATAAAACACAGGTCACATTTGAATCTAGTGGAGAAATTGAAAATAAATTAGTTGCCCCGTTGATATTTATTCCATTTGTAGAAAATGCATTTAAATATGGCATCAGCACTAAACACGATTCCTCGATTGAGATAAAGCTTTCTGTTGTTAATAATAGTATAGATCTAAAAGTCAAAAACTATATCGTAGCTTCTGAAAACAATATGCTCGAAAATACGGGTATCGGAATCAACAATGTCAAAAGAAGATTAGAATTGATGTATCCTGAAAAGCATACACTAAGCTATGAAGCAAAAGATAATTTCTATTATGTTCATTTAGAGATCCAACTATCATGATACATTGTATTGCCATCGACGATGAGCCATTAGCGCTTCAATTGATCAACGAGTATTGTGGAAAGATTTCCTTTCTCCAACTTGATAAAGTGTTTACCAATACAGATGAAGCCAAAAACTGGCTTTCTCAAAATAAAGTAGACCTATTGTTTCTTGATATACAAATGCCAGATGTAAATGGTCTACAATTTTATAAAAACCTTACCGACAAACCTCCAGTAATATTTACAACTGCTTATAAAGATTTTGCAGTAGAAGGCTTTAATGTAGATGCGGTTGATTATTTGCTAAAGCCATTTGAATATGATCGATTCTTAAAAGGTGTGTACAAGGCAAAAGAATATATAGAGTTTTTAAGTTCTCAAGAATTACAGCTCAACTCAATTTTTGTAAAAGTGAACTATGAGATTATGAAAATTAATCTCAAGGAAATTGAGTTGATTGAAGCATTAGACGATTATATCAAATTGTATATTAAGCCCAATCCGGTATTAACACTCATGACCTTAAAAAGCATTCAGGAAAAACTACCTCCTAGAGATTTTGTAAGGGTACATCGATCATTTATCGTTCCTATAAACAAGATTGAAAAATTTAGTAAAACAAAGCTGGTTGTATCTGGAAAGGAGATCCCAATTGGAAGTAGCTACAGTTTTGTGTATGACCAATTACTAGAACTTTCAAAGGGTAAATAGCTTCCATCAGGTGTCTTTCTCAATTTTTTAAGAAGCGGCCTTTCCCTACCTTTGGCAAAATTATTTTTATGGACTTTTTGAAAGAATTAGGGATTCAGGCTCTGAATAAAGGGGTATCTACTGGTAGTACCTGGATTGAAAGCAATGGCCCAATTATCGAATCTTTTTCTCCTGTTGATGGCAAACTAATTGCCGCAGTAGGAACTACAAATAAAGCAGCTTACGAAACAATCATTAAGCAATCACAAGAAGCTTTTAAAGAATGGCGCAATTGGCCTGCACCCAAAAGAGGTGAAATTGTACGTCAGGTTGGTCAAGCTCTTAGAAATAAGAAAGAATCGCTTGGCAAATTAGTAAGTTATGAAATGGGAAAGAGTTTACAGGAAGGCTTGGGTGAAGTTCAAGAAATGATCGACATCTGTGATTTTGCTGTTGGTTTATCCCGCCAATTATATGGATTAACGATGCATAGCGAACGCCCATCGCATAGGATGTATGAACAATGGCATCCATTGGGCATTGTAGGCATCATTTCTGCTTTTAATTTTCCTGTTGCGGTATGGAGCTGGAATGCTGCACTAGCATGGGTCTGTGGAAATACAACTGTATGGAAACCTAGCGAAAAAACGCCGTTATGTGGTATTGCCATATTTAATATAGTTCAAGAAGTTTTTACTACAAACCAGGTTCCAGAAGCTGTTAATTGCTTGGTACAAGGAGGAAGAGAATTAGGCGAGTGGATGAGCCATGACCTAAGTATTCCTTTAATTTCTGCTACTGGTAGCACTAGAATGGGCAAAGCTGTAAGCGCTGCAGTTGGAGCAAGATTGGGAAAAAGCATCCTTGAATTGGGTGGTAATAATGCAATTATCATTTCTGAACATGCCGACTTAGACATGTCGTTAATTGGAGCAGTTTTTGGAGCTGTAGGTACTGCTGGTCAAAGATGCACATCAACCAGAAGATTGATCATACATGAAAAAGTATATGAACAATTTAAAGAGAAACTAGTAAAAGCCTATCATCAAATAAAAATCGGTGACCCTCTCAATACACAGAACCATATGGGGCCCTTAATTGATAAAGATGCAGTTGCAATGTATCTGAAGGCAATTGAAGAAGGTGAAAAACAAGGTTGTAATTATATTGTGAAAGGTGAAGTACTAAATGGACCAGGCTACGAAAGTGGCTGTTACGTCACCCCTTGTATAGCTGAAGCAAAAAATGAGTATGCCATTGTACAACATGAAACATTCGCTCCCATTTTGTACCTGATGAAATATAGCCATCTTGAAGAAGCTATTGCTTTACAAAATGGAGTACC
This sequence comes from Bacteroidota bacterium, assembly GCA_026391125.1. Classification (GTDB taxonomy): domain Bacteria; phylum Bacteroidota; class Bacteroidia; order Chitinophagales; family Chitinophagaceae; genus Sediminibacterium. Next base: position 16,113 of record JAPLEO010000048.1, on the reverse strand, counting down.
TCAAGGATTGTCTTCGGCTATCATGACTTTAAATATGCGTGAAGCGGAAAAATTTCTTTCACAAACCGGCAGCGACTGTGGTATTGCTAATGTTAACATTGGAACAAGTGGCGCAGAAATTGGTGGTGCTTTTGGAGGAGAAAAAGAAACAGGTGGCGGAAGAGAAAGTGGTAGTGATGCTTGGAAGGCTTATATGCGTAGACAAACCAATACCATTAATTGGAGCGAAAAATTACCGTTGGCACAGGGAATTAAATTCGACTTTTAATACAAAATTCAAAAGCCTTCCAAATTTTATTGGAAGGCTTTTTTTATGGATTTTCTTGACTAAAAAAGATTTTAAAAGTAGACCCTTTCCCCAATTCGCTTTCAACTTCAACCCTACCCCCCATTGCATCTATTTGATTTTTGGTAATAAATAATCCTATCCCTCTTGCATCAGGATTATTATTGAAGGTTTTGTACATTCCAAATAACTTGTCGCCATTTTTCTTCATATCAATTCCTATTCCATTATCTCTGATTTTTAAACACAGTTCACTGTTTTCATTAACAATAGATAATTCAATCTCGGCTTGACGTTCAGGAGAGCCATATTTAACAGCGTTTGAAATAAAGTTTAAAAGAATACTTTCTAAATATGCAGGATTATACTGAACCATGAAGTTTTCATCAACCCCGTTAATGATTACAACATTCTTGATTCGGATCTGTTCTCCAAGAACCCTAATCGATTGTTGAACGTATTCAAATAAATTCAACGGTTCAATAACTAAATTGATATTATTTCGAATTGAAACAACTTCATTCAAATTATATAAAGTATCATTTAAAGAACGGGAAACTCTTTTCAAGTGTTGCATTAACTCTTCTTTTTCAGTTTCTGAATCTTCTTTCTCAAGAAAATTTAATATTGAAATAATGTTGCTTGTATGAGAACGTAGATTATGGGAAACAATATAAGAGAAATTAAGGAGCCGTTTATTTTGTTCATTGACGAGAATAAATGATTTATTCAATTCAAATTCAGCATTCTTTGTCTGAGTAATGTCTCTTTGAATTGCAATATATTGATATGGCTTCCCTTTTATGTCAACAAATGGAACTATTGTACAGTCTACCCAGAAAAAATCTCCTTTTTTAGTTTTGTTTCGAATTTCTCCTTTCCAAATGGCTCCCGATTGAATAGTAGCCCACATTTCTTGAAAAAATGCATCAGCATGAAATCCCGAATCTAGGAAACTCAAATCTTCATTCAGAAGTTCATCCAATGAATATTGAGTAATAGACATACAATATTCATTCGCATATGTTATTAGTCCTTTTTCATTTGTAATTAACACAATAGAAGACTCATCAAGGGCTCGTTTATAATCGGTTATTTCCTTAACCACATTATTTAAATGAATTTCTTTCAGTTTACTTTCATTAATATCTTCAACCGCCATCACAACGCCAACCGCAATCGTTTCTTTATTAAATACAGGAAACATATTCATTTTATACCAACGATCGTCTCCATTAGGTTGAACATAATTTATTTCATAACTGATTACTTTCCCAGTTAAAACAGCATTTATAGATTGTAGTAGAGTTTGTTGCCTAGCTTCAGCGAAATACAAAATAGAATAAGTGTGTAGGTATAAAGTTTTATGCAAATCATTCATTACAAATTTTTGCATCGATTGATTAAAAGAAACGATAAACATATCCGCATCTAACAATGCATATCCAATATTAGTATTCTCAAAGATGGTTCTTAGATTATCTTCTGACTTTTGAAGGGCATTATCAATTTTTTTACGTTCTGTTACATCCTGCATGACAGATAAAAATCTCCTTTCCTGACTATCGTGAGATTTTTCAATAATAGTTGAAACAAGAACATCCATCACTTCTCCATTCCTTTTAATGATTTGGTAAGGGATATCAAAGTCATATCCCCTAATTAAAAGCTCGGGCATTCTAATTTTTACAAATTCATGAATAGAGGCTTTCGTGAAAAATTGTCTGACATTTTTCCCTAAAATTTGTATACGTTGGTAACCAATTTTTGCAAGCCAATAATCACTTACACTTAAAAAATTACCCTTCTCATCCAAAGAATGAAGCATGACCGGAGTTCGGTTATACAGCGAGCGGAAACTTTCTTCTTGTTGTATTATTAATAGCTCAGCTCTTTTCCTATCTGTGATATCAATAAAACCAGAAAGTAGCATTGTTTCCCCTTTAAAAAGGATTTGCTCAGACGAAACCAAACAACTTGCTATTGTTCCATCATTTTTCTTTATACCAATTTCAAGATTTTTTACTGCCCCCTTTTCTTTCATCACTGAAAAAAACAAATTCCTCTCAGATTCAGACGCATAGAATTCGCTGGTATATTTCCCTAACAATTCCAATTCATTAGTCTCTGCAAGTTTCTGAAGTTCTTTATTGACCATTACAATCTGCCCGTCATTGGGCCTTGCAATTAGCATTGCAGTAGGGGCTTTATCAAATATTGTCAATAAATTTTTCTCGGTTATTTTAGCTAATCCCTCCTCTTTTATTAGTTGGGACAATTCAAATACTTTCAGTCTATTTTTATCTATCGCAACCAACAATTCTTCCTTTAAAATAATACTGATTTGATTAGCAATTAATTGAAATTGGTCGATTTTTTTTTCTGAAAAAACTCTGGGCTTATGATCAGCAATTTCAAAAAATCCTAAGAGTTGTCCTTTTTCATTTAATAACGCAGTACCACAATAAAATTGATAACCAGCATAAGGCTCACTCAATTTTGTGCCTTCTAAAAGGTCAATATTCTTAAAATCAGAAATAATTTGAATCCCTTTCTTACTAATGCAAAATTCAGCCAAAGGATTGTACGCGGGTAGATCTGAAAAATTCAATCCCTTTGAAGCCCGATAATCCAATTTGTCATTTACTAAATTACTAATTGAAATAATAGGCGTCTCAAAAAGTAACGCTGCTAATTGAATGAGATTTTCAAAAACAGAAGAGTTACCTATCAAGGTACCCATTTTAGAATTTTTCTTATCAACAGAGTGATCTTCCATAAAGGAAATCAGTTATTCATCAAGAGTTAGATAGAATATCAAACACTCTATAAATTTATGCAATTTTCAAGATTTACAGTTTAATATTTCAACACAGTATAGCCATTGATACTATAATTAGTAATAGTAGTAATTGCAGATAAAGCCACAGTAACCTCTGGTGCTAGTTTCTGTTGATCAATATTTCTTTTGATAATGGTTTGACCACAAACAAAAACTTTAACGCCAGCTTTATGCAATGCAGTGATCAAAGGCAAATTGGGGTTATCTACAGCATATTTTTGACGGTAAGCTTCATTATTCATCAAATTGAATGCAGCTGCTCCATGCACCACTAGTACTACCTTTAAATTCTTTTCTGGAACACCTCCCAATATATGTAAATTAACTACTTTGGCTGCTGCTTCAAGGTTTTCATTGATTACTTCAGGTTTTTCAGCTGCAGTATTAACATCTACCAGTATTTTATATTGTAAGGTTGGGTTGGGTTTCTCGATAGCAAAAGGGACTGCAAAAATTGAACCAAAATCTTTTATCAAAGGATTTGATTTTTCTTGGCTAATGGCACCAGTAAATACAAACAGGAATACTATAAAAATCAACTTTTTCATGCTGCTATTTTTGATTTAAGGTAAGGATTTATTTGCTTTTTAAATTGTTGTATATTCAATGAAATTAACACTTATGAAAAGGATAACAATTCTGCTCTCTACTGGAATTATCTTTTTAGTTCAAATTCACCTGTTTGCACAAACTGGTAAATCTACAGATACCTATTATCAAACCAGCGATGTACAACCCCTGATGCAGCAATATGAAGCAGACAGAGGGAGTCTTACCCGATTCTATACTGTTCTCAATTCACCTGAACGTAGAAATCGGTTGATCGAGTTCAACAAAGACTATCTAAAACAATTAGATGGTTTGAATTTCGAAAAAATGAAACCAGATTCAAGAGTAGATTATATTTTACTCAAACGTCAGATCAACAATGAATTATTTCTATTAGATAAAGAAGAAAAAGAATTCCAACAGATCAGCAAATATTTCCCTTTTGCAAATGAAATTTATGAGCTCGAAAAAAGCAGAAGAAGGGGCGCAAAAATAAACAGCACCAATTTGTCAAAACAGCTATTTGATTGGCAAAAACAAATTCAAGCCCTCAGTTCTAAAATGGGAGCTGAACCTATGATTGATATGAGCCTTGCATCTAGAGCAGAATCAACTGCCCTTGGATTAAAGTATGCTTTAAAATCTGTCTATGATTTCTATTATGGTTATGACCCTGACTTTACCTGGCGGATTCAACAACCTTATAGAAATATTGATTCTTCAATGGATAGTTATGCTTCATTATTAAAAGGAAAAGGGAACAAAAAGAGTTTACAAAAACCCGACGCAAGTGGCATTGTTGGCAATCCGATAGGTAGAGACGAATTGATTCGTCAACTACAATTTGAAATGATCAATTATAGTCCTGAAGAATTGGTTGACATAGCAAACAAAGAATTCGCATGGTGTGATGCTGAAATGTTAAAAGCCACCAAGGAAATGGGATTGGGAACAGATTGGAAAGCGGCGTTGGAAAAAGTAAAAAATACTTATGTACCAGCAGGAGAACAACCCCAAATGATCATGGGCCTCTATAATCAGTCGGTTGACTTTATCAAAAAAAACGACTTAGTAACCATCCCCCCCATTGCTGAAGAAACTTGGAGGATGATTATGATGACACCAAGACAACAATTGGTAAGTCCATTTTTCCTCGGCGGAGAAACATTAATGATATCCTACCCTACCAATACCATGGATGAAGATGCTAAACTGATGAGTATGCGCGGAAACAATCCCCATTTCTCAAGAGCAACCGTACACCATGAACTCATTGCAGGGCACCATCTACAGGGTTTTATGAATAACCGGTATAAACCTTATCGTAAGTTTTTTACTCCGTTCTGGACCGAAGGATGGTCTCTTTATTGGGAGTTTATTTTATGGGACATGAATTTTCCAAGATCACCAGAGGATCGCGTTGGAATGCTTTTCTGGCGTATGCATCGCTGTGCTAGAATTATATTTTCTTTGAATTATCATTTAGGCAATTGGACGCCTCAGCAATGTATCGACTTCCTAGTTGATCGGGTTGGACACGAAAGAGCCAACGCTGAAGGTGAAGTAAGAAGATCTTTTACAGGTAACTATGGGCCACTCTATCAATTAGCTTATATGACAGGAGCTTTCCAATTTTATGAATTGAAAAAAGAATTAGTTGACACTAAAAAGATGACCTATAAACAATTCCACGATGCTATTCTCAAAGAGAACAATATGCCAGTAGAAATGGTTAGAGCAATCTTATTAAAGCAAGACCTTAAAAAAGATTTTAAAACTGAATGGCGTTTTTATAACCGATAATTATTTACCAAATTTTTTCTTCAACAAAGCCAATGCATCATTAACGCTCAGGTCTGCAAGATCCTGTTCTTTTTGAGGTGTTGGCTTTGTATTATTTTGGTGAGGAGTAGTTGGTTTTCGCTGGTCTTTCGTTGGTGCGTCTTTGGTTTGTTTGATCGACAATGCTATCCGCTTCCTTGCTATATCAACTTCCATTACTTTTACTTGAACCTTATCATTCAATTTCAACACCTCATTTGGGTCAGTGATATATTGATGGGCAATTTCACTGACATGTACCAGTCCATCCTGCTTAACTCCTATATCCACAAAAGCTCCAAAGCGGGTAATGTTAGTAACCACACCTGGCACGATCATTCCTACTTGCACATCTTCTATTTTATAGATGGATGCATATTCAAATTCCTCTAATTCAGACCTAGGATCTAGTCCGGGTTTTTTCAACTCATTTAGGATATCCTTTATGGTAAGTTCCCCTAATTCTTCTGAAACATATTTCTTTGCATCAATTTTGTTCAATACTGCTTCATTAGCTATTAACGATTTAATATCGATACCAATATCGCTTGCCATTTTTTCAATTACACCATATGCTTCGGGATGCACGGCACTTTGATCAAGTGGGTTTGAGCCATTGGGGATCCTTAAAAATCCAGCACATTGTTCAAATGCTTTACCACCTAATCTAGTTACTTTCAACAACTGATTCCTATCTGTAAACTTTCCTATTTCGGATCTGTATTTTACAATATTATCTGCAAGTCCAGCCCCAATTCCACTCACATAACTCAATAAATGTTTGCTTGCTGTATTTAAATTAACGCCCACACTATTTACACAACTAACCACAGTTTGGTCTAGTTTTTCTTTTAATCTAAACTGGTTCACGTCGTGTTGATATTGCCCAACACCAATACTTTTCGGATCTATTTTTACCAATTCTGCCAATGGGTCCATTAATCTTCTACCAATACTTACCGCTCCCCTAATTGTAATATCTTGTTCAGGGAATTCTTCTCTTGCGATCTCAGAGGCAGAATATATAGATGCTCCATCTTCATTCACCAAAAATATTGGAAGACCAAGTTCCATTTTTTTAATAAACTGTTCAGTTTCTCTTCCAGCCGTTCCATCTCCAATTGCGAATACCTCTATTTGGTATTTCTTTACTAATTCCTTGATTTTATATTCAGCATCATACAAACGATTTGCCTCATGTATATAGATGAGTTCCGTTTTTTGCAACTCGCCTTTTTCATCTAAACAAACCACTTTGCAACCAGTTCTATACCCTGGATCAATAGCCAATATTCTTTTACTGCCCAGAGGTGAGCTCAATAATAACTGACGAAGGTTTTCTGCAAATACAGCAATTGCCTCTTCATCGGCTTTCTGTTTAAGTGCAGATCGAAATTCAGATTCTAAACTTGGTTGCAATAATCTACGATATGCATCCTTAATGGCTTTTTTGATTTGATCACCCGACTCGGTCATCCCCTTAATGTATTGCGCTTCAGTTAATGCAAGGGCGTCATCTTCTAATGGTAAAATACTCATTCTCAAAAATCCTTCAAGGAAACCCCGAAGAACAGCAAGAATTCTATGTGAAGGTATTTTATGAATCGGTTCTGAAAATTCGAAATAGTCTTTGTATTTGATTCCTTCTACTTCCTTACCAGTTAATACCTTACTCTGAAGCAGTGCAGTGCCTTCAAACAACTTTCTCATTTTAGCCCTAATAGTTGCATCCTCATTGATCATTTCTGCAATGATATCTCTAGCACCTTGTAAAACATCATCAACAGTAAGTACTTTATCATTGAGATACTTTTCTGCAACCTCTGTCAAATGGGTTGGTGTTTGCTCTAAAACTAACAAAGCAAAGGGCTCTAATCCATTTTCTCTAGCTGCTTGTGCTTTTGTTTTACGTTTTGGTTTATAGGGTAAGTAAATATCTTCTAACTCAGATAAAGTTGTTGCGGCATTCAGTTTTTTCTGAATAGCCTCCGTCATTTTTTCTTGCTCAATGATCGTTTTTTCAATAAATGCCTTGCGTTCAAAAAACTCTTTTAAAGATTTTGACTCGTCTTGTATATGTTGAATTTGCACTTCATCAAGTCCACCTGTTTTATCCTTCCGATAACGAGCTATAAAAGGGATGGTAGCTGCTTCTGCTAGAAGTTCTAGTACAGCTTCTACCTGCGTTATACGGATCTGTAATTTGGAAGCGATCAAGGGTGCAAAAGCAATCATAATGGAATAATTAACCGATAGAAATAATACTTTTAAAGGGATGCGAATGTAGGGGCTTGATTGGAAAAGAAAAAATAGAAAATATCAACAATTCACGAACCTGTTAATATCCCTAGTTAAGCGATTTTTATTACTTTGGCCGGGTATCTTTCAACAAAATTTCGAATCATAGATTTGATAACCTCGTTTTCAGGATATTCTGTTAACAGCGGTTTAATATCTGCCAATTCTATAATATTTAATTGATTGTCGATTGATCCCATACCATAAAACCTGCCTTCTTCCACTAGCACACAATTATTTTTTTCGCGAATTAAGTAAGTTTCTTTTTTGGAGCGGATCCAATGAATGGCTGATAATACTGAAAGGTTATATTCATCCGCATCGGGATATTCTTCAACAGCTGTTTGATCAAGAAAGCACAAGACAGGATGTAATTGAAAATCGCGAACCATCTTCCACAGCATCCGATGAGCATCAGCTAGCATCGAAAAAGAGGCAATCGGTTGGGTATGTTTTACTTTTTTATCAATAGCAAGTCGCAGAAATCCTCTGCTATCTTCAAATTGGTAGATTCCCCAAAGTTGCTCATAACGTTTTTGGCTTTTATTATGTATTGGCCATAAGCGTTTTATTTCAACACTTTCTAATAATGATGCAGCGAATTCAGTTGGACAAATTTGATAACTGATTGCATAAATACCTCTTAAAAAGTCTTGTCTTTTTTTGCTGATATCTAATCCGGTAAAATGACTAACTACACGCTTTTGCAAAGATTTTGCTTTGCCCACATAGATCACTTTTCCTTTGATGTCTTTGAAATAATATACGCCTGGTTCTTTGGGCAAATCTTTTACTTGCTGCTCGGGTAAGTTGGGGGGTAATATTTGTAACCGATTTTCTTTTTTCAACATGTCTTTGATCACATGCATGCCATCTTTTTCCATGATCAATTGCAATACTTGAGCTGTTGCTAGAGCGTCTCCTCCGGCCCTATGACGATCTTCAATTCTAATACCCAGTTCACGAGTTAAATTACCAAGTCCATATTTTTTAAACCCAGGAAATACCTTTCTACTAGTTCGGATGGTACAAATTTTAGGAGATTGCAGATGAAATCCAGCTAATTGTAAATGGTATTTCACAAACGAAAAATCGAAATTCACATTATGTGCTACAAAGACCCTTCCTTGTAAAAGCTGATAAATTTTTTCCGCCACTAATTCAAAAGAAGGCGCTTTAGCAACCATTGCATCTGAGATCCCAGTCATATTAGCAATGAAAGGAGGAATAGGTTGATGCGGGTTCACTAAGGTAGAGAACTTACCTTCAATCTCTTTACCATCCATGAGTACGATGGCTATTTCAGTAATTCCATGTTGTTGTGGGAATCCACCGGTTGTTTCTATATCTACTACTGCAAATCGCATTTACACCTTTCTATTTATAATGACTATTCTTTATTCTCTGAACCCTTTTCCAAATCTTTTAACGTTGTAGTCTTGACATGGATATCATGCTGCGGGAATGGAATTGTGATACCATTCTCTTTAAACGCTTTAAAAATGTCAAGTAATACAGAACTCTTCAGTGATGTCCAAGAATCAAAATCGCCAGTCCAAAATAAAACCCTAAAGTTTACAGAACTATCAGAAAATTCATGCAACAAAACAATTGGTTTTGGGAATTTAATAATGCCGGGATGGTTCTCTACTATATGGTCTAATAATTCTTTCACATTATTTAGATCAGATTCATAAGCAACCCCAATAATGAGTTCAATTCTTCGATAAGTGTTGGTTAATGTCCAATTGGTTATTTGCTTAGAAATAAATTCTCCATTTGGCACTACAATTTCAGCTCCATCGTAGGTGGTGATTTTGCTACTCCTAATACCAATTTCTTTTACTGTACCAATATGGTTTTCAATCTCAATCACATCTCCGATCTGCATCGGTTTTTCAAAAGCCAATACAATTCCTGACACTAGGTTATTAATGATATTCTGCAATCCAAATCCAATACCCACACCCAAGGCTCCAATGATGATTGTTAATTTATCTATTGGAATTCCAGATGCTGCAAAAGCAACAAATATTCCAATGGTAAAAACCGACAATCTTAATAATAAAACCCAGGAACCATTTTTATTTTTTTTGTTAGTTGCGAATTGTCCAGTACTCCCGAAGAAATAAGTCAACAATTTTGATATGACACTAGAGATATAAATGATGATCACAAATAACACAATATGCCCAAAAGTGAATTTTAGATCTCCTAACTCAATTTCAGTAGAGAAGAAAGATCTAGAGCCGTTTATAATAAAATCGTAGAGGTTTAAGGTATAAAAAAATATGATCGCCCAAAATGCGCTTAACACAATATAAATGGTGCTCCTGAATTTTGCCTTTAACTCCTGAAAATTCAACAACGATGCAAACTTCGATTCTTTAAACGCTTCGATATTTAATAAAAGCACTTCAAAAATGATAGCTTCCAAAAGGTCTAATGACAATGCATATATTATTGCAACAACAGAAGACCCTGTAAATATTTTTGCAAGTGTGATCCTTCCAAAAAGATTCATAACAAAAGCAAAACTGTTCAGTATCAAAAAAAGTGAAATTAGCCAACGATAATAAATCGAATACGAATTATTCTTGGCATACATTTCTCTTTGCATATAAATTGCCAACACAATCGATGATAAATTAATGACCAATAGAATCCAACGCTCCATTAGGGCAGATTCGATTAAAATGCTGTCGATACTAGCCAAAATAAATATCGCCAAGAAGCAGATCCACGATCTTTTAAATTCAATTGTCCAGGTATCCCACACAAGAATGGTATATAAAAGACTCAAACAAGTAATCAAAATTTGTAAATAGGATATTGGAGGGGTATCATATAACAATGGGGAAAATAAAAAGCCAATAAACAAGACAACTAACCATACACCCTTACTCAAATATTTCAGTTTTGACAATGCCTTTTCGTCATTATTTTTTTCCAGTTTTCGATAAGCCCAAAACAACCAGAAAAATAAAGCTATGATCCAAATGAGGTTATAAAAGATCACTTCAGAAGTAACTTTAAAATAAAAAGGCACTAGGTAATATGCACGTAAGAATGAATCAGAGATAACTTCAGTGAGTATTTTTGGATAAATCTTTGAATCGGCAAGAAACAGATAGGGTTCTTCTTTACTAAACGATTTCTTTTTATAATTTGAAATTTGAAAATCAACTTCATCCAACAAATCGCTGATTTCAAAAGAAAGACCTACCACACGATTTTCTAAAAATCCCATCTTTCTAAACGCCACTTTTGAACTACTATCCGCTTTCTTCCATTTTTCACTGATCGTATTGATTTTCTTCAAGTACATTTCAAGTAAAACAGAGTCTTCGGTCATTCTCACAATAGAAGCTTCTTTTGCTACTTTATTAATATTAATAGTGAGTTGAGCGATTTGACTATTGTATGCTAAAAGGGTTTCTTCCCAAACGCGCAATTGTTTTTTAAGCTGTTTGAGGACAACCTTACTCGATGTTAAATTCCTGAAATTATAATACTGACTATTTGTAATGTTGTTTTTGATAAAAGAAACTAATCGCTCATTGTTAGGCAACTCATCAGCAATAATACTTGTATCATATCCCCTTTTTAAAATCCCGTTTGAGCGATTTAAGATTTCGGTAAACTCTTCTAAGTGAGCAAGAAAGCCGCCTTTGAGGCTATCCACATTAACAGGATACTTTATTGGTAGGCTATCAATTACAGTAATAGTATCTTTTTGCACTTTTGCTGGCTCCTTTCGCTTTTGCGCCTCTGATAATAAAGGAAAGCTCAGAAAGAGAAGTACCGAGAATATGAAAAGGATATACTTGCGACTCATAAAAGCAGATATTCCAATAAAACTAAGAAAATTAGTTGTTCTACTCGTAATATTTGGCCAATATCAACTACAAATAATATAAATCGGACATCTGATGTAACAATTTATTTATTGATACGTTAGCTATAATTAACATCCCTTAACAGATTGGAATGTTTTTTGATATTAATTTTGAATAATCAAACAACCAAAATGAAACCATTATTGCTTTTAGTTTGCTTCATCGGATTGGTTAGCTGTGCTAATCATCGTCAACAAGCAATTCAAACGCTTTGTAAGGGGGTCAATAGCACTGGAAGAGCTTGTTCAACGGCTGTAGGATTGCCTAGCAAATGCCTAGACTGTTTGAGAGAAGACGAGCACATGGTACAAGAAATGATTCAACAAACCGATATCTCCTCTCTAGAATCAAAGGAAAATAGTCTGATTTGGTAAAATAGCCTCAATTAGCAACATATTTTGAAAGTCTGCCATGTGCAGACTTTCGCTTTTTAGCCACCCCCCTTTTCCTTACCTTCGCAGACTATTAAAAAGTAGCTACAAGCATGGAACTGAGCAAGAATTATATTCCTACAGAAGTTGAAACGAAATGGTATGCCCATTGGATCGAGAAAGGTTATTTCAGCAGCAAACCTGATGAAAGGGACCCGTATACCGTAGTTATCCCCCCTCCCAATGTAACGGGAGTCTTGCATATGGGACATTGTCTCAATAATTCCATCCAAGACATTTTGGTTCGTAGGGCTAGGATGACTGGCAAAAATGCTTGCTGGGTTCCGGGTACCGATCATGCCTCGATTGCAACTGAAGCAAAAGTGGTGGCGATGTTGAGAGAGAGAGGTATTGCAAAATCTTCTCTATCAAGGGATGAGTTTTTGGGATACGCTTGGGAGTGGAAGGAAAAATATGGCGGTATCATTTTACAACGTTTTTGGGATACGCTTGGGAGTGGAAGGAAAAATATGGCGGTATCATTTTACAACAATTACGAAAATTAGGTTGCAGTTTGGACTGGGATCGGACCTCCTTTACAATGGATCCCGACTACTATCAGTCTGTCATCAAGGTATTTAACGACCTCTATGCAAAGGGACATATCTATCGTGGAAAGCGAATGATCAACTGGGATGTAAGGGCTAAAACTGCTTTGAGCGATGAAGAAGTGATCTATAAAGAGGTACAGAGTAAACTATATTATATCCGCTATCGAATTGATACAGGATCCGAATCACAGCATGAATATATTACGGTTGCAACTGTTAGACCAGAAACCATTATGGGCGATACGGCAATTTGCGTTAACCCAAATGATGAAAGATTCAAACACTTACACGGCAAATTCGCTTATGTTCCTTTGATCAATAGAAGAATCCCAATCATTCCTGATGAATATGTGGAAATGGATTTTGGAACTGGAGCTTTGAAAGTAACACCAGCCCATGATATAAATGATTATCAACTCGGGCAAAAATACCAGCTCGAAATCATCGATACGATGAATGACGATGGCACGATGAGTGATGCAGCGCAGATCTTTATTGGCGAAGATCGTTTTGATGTTCGTAAGAAAATCATCCCTGAATTAGAAGCAGCGGGCAATTTGGTTAAGATCGAAGACTATACCAACCAAGTTGGTTTTAGCGAAAGAACAGATGCAGTAGTAGAATCAAGATTAAGCCTACAATGGTGGGTGAGCATGAAAGCGATATCAGAACCGGCTTTGAAAGCGGTGAATGATGATGAAATTAATTTTCATCCTGCTAAGTTTAAGAACCTCTACCGCCATTGGATGGAAAATATCAAAGATTGGTGTATTAGTCGCCAGCTATGGTGGGGACATCGAATCCCAGCTTATTATTTAGAAGATGGATCATTTGAAGTTGCTCATTCACTTGAAGAAGCTTTTGAGAAATTCAAAAGTCAAAATTCAAAAATTAAAATCGAAGATATTAAGCAAGATGAAGATTGCTTAGATACTTGGTTCTCTAGTTGGCTATGGCCTTTTGAAGTATTTAAAGGATTATCAAATCCCGACAATGCAGAAGTGAAATATTATTATCCTACCAACACATTAGTAACTGCACCTGAAATCATTTTCTTTTGGGTAGCGCGTATGATTATGGCTGGATATGAATACCAAGGAAAGAAACCGTTTAGCGATGTTTATTTTACTGGTATTGTAAGAGATAAACAAGGGCGAAAAATGAGTAAGAGTTTAGGGAATTCTCCTGACTTACTTGGTTTGATCGACCAATATGGGGCCGACGCAGTAAGATTTGGAATCATGATCGCATCACCAGCTGGCAATGATTTGTTGTTTGATGAATCATCACTCGAACAAGGAAGGAATTTCAATAACAAATTGTGGAATGCATTGAAGTTGTTGAAAATGTGGGAAGCCAGACAATCAGATCTAGGAACTGATTTACAAAACGACTTTGCCATCAATTGGTTTGAAAACAGATTGAATACCGTTAAAGCTGAGGTAGAAATATTGATGCAGCAATTCCGTTTGAGTGAAGCATTGAAAATAATCTATTCATTAGTGTGGGACGATTTCTGCAGCTGGTATCTCGAGTGGATCAAACCAGGCTTTGAACAACCAATGGATTCGGCTGTATACCAAAGAACCGTTACCTATTTCGAAGAATTAATGCAGTTGTTGCACCCATTTGTACCATTTATCACAGAAGAGATCTATCATTTATTGGGAGAACAAACGGAAGACCTTTGTGTAAAACAAAACCAACCGATCAATTCTGCCAACGAATCAATCACTGCAGCAGGTGAATTATTGAAGAATGTAATTTCTGCATTAAGAGATGCCAGAAATAAGAACCAATTAAAGCCAAAAGAAACCATCAAACTGCATATTCAAACTGAAAATGTCAGCGAATATCAAGCGATCGAAAAAATATTGGCAAAGCAGGTAAATGCAGAGAAGACAAGCTTTACAACAGAAGCCATCGCTAATAGCATTGTTGTTGCCATAGAAAAAGATAAGTTTTTTATAGAAACTGAAAAAGTCTTAGACGCAACTACCCTGAAAGCTGAATTGTTGAAAGACTTAGAATATCAAACCAAGTTTTTGCAGAGTGTAACGATCAAATTATCGAACGAAAGATTTGTGCAAAATGCAAAACCTGAAGTTGTTGAATTGGAAAGAAAAAAACAAGCAGATGCTGCTGCGAGGATTAAGACGATTGAAGAAAGCTTAGGCAATCTTAATTAGAAATTCAAAATTCAAAAAAAACTAGATGCATTCATTCTTAAAGACAACAACATTTTCGTTTCTAATTGTTTCTAGTATCTTTTTTTGCAATCAAATTCAAGCACAGAATTGGGATATCAATTTGCTCAAACAAATCAATCCCTCCAATCCAAATAGTAGCACTTGGAAAAATATTTCTTCGAGTGCAGAACCCATTTGTATAGCGGCACCGATTAGCATGTTCGCAATTTCTTTGATCAACCACGATCAAAATCTAAAAAAGAATTCTTTTAAATTGGCTGAATCATTGGTGATTACAGCTGCTATCACAGAGGTAATGAAAGTAACTATCAACCGTGATCGCCCCTTTGTAACATATCCTTTAGACGTTTTTCCAAATAAAATAGATGAATACGGAAAATCAATGCCATCGGGCCATACAGCCTTCGCATTCACAACTGCCACTTCTATTTATTTAGCCTATCCCAAATGGTATGTAGCATTACCAGCATTTACTTGGGCAACCGCTGTTGGCTATAGTAGAATGTATTTAGGTCAACACTACCCTTCTGATGTTTTAGTGGGTGCCATTGTTGGAGGCGGCAGTGCTTGTCTTACAAATTGGCTGAACAAGAAATTCATTGAGAAGAAAAAAATTAAAATGGCAAATATCCCTGAGTAGTTATAATAGTCTCACACTATTTAAATAAATGTTGACGAAAAAATTAAAATGGCAAATATCCCTGAGTAGTTATAATAGTCTCACACTATTTAAATAAATGTTGACGAACAAGTCTCAAAGGTTTGCTGAAGTAATATAAAAAAAATAAATTCCTATGGATCGGAAATGCGATTTGGTCGTTGATATTAGGTTGAGCTATTCCTTTTACTAACCCTGCAAACTGCTTGAATTTTGACCAAAGAGTGTCGGCTTGTAAAGTTCGTTTATAAAAGCTTGAGAATAAATTTGAAATAGAAGAACGTTGTTGGATAATTTTACTGAAAGAAAGTAAGTCATTTTGATACAATAAAATGGTCTTGGTACTGAAGGATTCATTTGCCAATTCTGGAATGGTAATACCTAATAAATTTTCAATTAATATCCTTGCAATTTCGTAAGATCGAAGGTGGCCAATAGTGCTTAATCCCGCTTTGATTTTCGACCATTCTTCGGGGTCATGAATAGTTTGAGCCGCTTGGGCAATATCAACTAAATTTCTTAAAAAGGAATATACATCTTTACTTGCGTGGTGTAATATAATGGTGAT
>JAPLEO010000007.1 GCA_026391125.1 Bacteroidota bacterium | reverse complement strand
TTTACATTTGTTGCCGATCAAAAGAGTAATCATGCATTTATTACAGAATAAAGTAGCAATAGTAACAGGAGCAGCCCGCGGAATTGGTGCTGCAATAGCCCTAAAGTTGGCTGAGCAGGGTGCAAATGTGGCTTTTACCTATGTAAGTGATAGCAGTGCAGAAAAAGCTGCTGCCCTAGAAGCTCAAATGCAGGCGATGGGCGTAAGGGCAAAAGCTTATAAAAGCAACGCGGCAGTGTTTGCAGAGTGCGAGACTTTTGTTGCTGATGTAATAAAAGAGTTTGGAACAGTAGATATCTGTGTCAATAATGCAGGTATTTCTAAGGATAATTTGTTGTTGCGTATGACTGCAGAGCAATGGGACGATGTAATGGACATCAATCTGAAAAGTGTTTTCAATATGACTAAGCAGGTTATTCGCTCCATGATGAAAGCAAAATCTGGTTCAATCATTAATATGAGCTCGATTGTTGGGGTCAGAGGTAATGCTGGTCAGAGTAGCTACGCAGCCTCAAAAGCTGGGATTATTGGCTTTACCAAGTCGGTGGCCCTTGAATTAGGTAGCCGTAATATCCGATGCAATGCCATTGCACCCGGATTTATTGAAACAGACATGACACATTATTTACAGGAAGGAGATGCGGCTAGCGAGTTTTTGAAGAAAATTCCGTTGGGTCGTTTTGGAAAAGCAGAAGAAATCGCCAATACTACCCTGTTTTTAGCTTCCGATTGGAGTAATTATATCACCGGACAGGTAATTAGTGCTTGTGGCGGGTTAAATATTTAATTCTATTAAAAAAATTCCCGAAAGCGTTATTCATTTTATGGATAGCGCTTTTTCTTTGCACGATAGTGTAATTTCATGGAAGGAATTTGACCAATTACACTGCACTTAAAATTCAATTATGTTTTCATATCAAAAATTGCTCGAGGAAAATAAAAACTGGGCCGCCAAGCAGGTGGAAGGGGACCCCGAGTATTTTTCAAGACTGGTAGATATACAACGTCCTGAATTTATGTGGATCGGATGTAGCGATAGTCGTGTTCCGGCAAATGAACTAACCGGTTCACAGCCAGGAGAAATATTTGTGCATCGGAACGTTGCCAATATGGTGGTACATACCGATCTAAATATGTTGAGTGTTCTGCAATATGCTGTAGAGGTATTGAAAGTGAAACATATTATTGTTTGCGGTCATTATGGATGTGGGGGCGTAAAAGCAGCCATGACACAAACAAGCCTAGGCTTAATTAATAAATGGCTGAGAAATATCAAAGATATTTATCGATTACATAGAGACGAAATCAACGCCATTGAAGATGAAACAAAAAGAGCAGATCGGTTAGTTGAATTGAATGTTAAGGAGCAGGTAATGAATCTAGCTAAGACATCGATTGTTCAATCGGCCTGGAAAACAGAGAACAGACCTGATATTCATGGCTGGGTCTACGATTTGCATGATGGAATCATTAATCCTGTTTTTGAAATTCTGGCTGGGGATCATATCGATCCATTATATGAATACGATAATTTATAAAAGATAATGGCAGAAAATAACCAACCAACACCAGCGGGTGCAGCTAAGAAATTTTTCACACTGCTGCGATTGGAAAAAAAAGATATTAGTACTATTTACGTTTATGCAATTCTAGCTGGATTAGTAAACTTCGCAACTCCGTTAGGCATCCAAACAATTATTAGTTTCGTTTTGGCTGGCTCTTTGTCAACCAGCATTATTGTATTAATTGTAATGGTTGTTGTAGCCGTATTTATTGGAGGCTTATTACAAGTGCGCCAGATGCAGGTGATCGAAAAGATCCAACAAAAAATCTTTGTTCGCTATTCGTTGGAATTTGCAAATCGTTTGCCAAAATTGGATATCGAAAAAATGAGTAGCTATTACTTACCAGAATTGGTAAACCGTTTTTTTGATACTGCCTCATTGCAAAAAGGAATTGAAAAACTCTTATTAGATATTCCATCTGCCGTTATTCAAATTTTATTTGGTGTGGTATTGCTTTCTTTATACCATCCAGTATTTATTGGCTTCGGTGTGGTATTATTGGTGTTATTGTATTTCATACTACGAAACACATTACCCACAGGTTTTGCTGCAAACGTTGAATCGAGTGATTATAAATATAAGACTGCAGCCTGGCTCGAAGAAATGGCGCGTGTCGTAAAAACATTTAAATATTCAAAAGGCACCTCTTTAAATATTGAGAAAGCAGATGGCTATATTTCTAATTATTTAGATTCACACACCATTTATTTTAAAATATTGGTGACACAGTTCTGGAGTTTGATAGGATTTAAGGTAATCATTACAGCAAGTATGTTGATCGTAGGATCAATTTTATTGGTTGATCAACAAATTAATATTGGTCAATTCATTGCTGCAGATATTGTGATCATTATGGTTATTGGTTCTGTTGAAAAACTGATTACTAATTTAGATAAGATCTATGATGTATTAACAGCAGTAGAAAAACTATCAAAGATTACCGATTGCGAAATTGAAAAAGACGGAACCCAGAAAATTGCAGATTTACATAAGGGCATCGAACTCGAGTTTAGAAATTTGGAATACAGTTATGATTTTGGCAATCCCGTTTTAAAAGATATCAATTTTACAGTTGAGCCAGGTAAAACAATTTGCATCTACGGTAATTCTGGTTCAGGAAAAACAACCATCTTACGTTTACTAACTGGAGCATATAAAAGTTTTAAAGGCTCTCTTTTTGTAGATGCTATTTCAATCAATAATTATAATCTTGAATCACTGAGATCTGTAACTGGTATCTTATTGACTCAGCAAGATATATTTCAAGGAACGCTCCTTGAAAATATCACCATGGGAAATAAATCCTATGATGAAGTGGAATTGAAAAGTTTGGTGGAATTATGTGGTTTAACAAAGTTTGTTCAATCACTACCCAAAGGATTTGATACTATGCTCGATACAGCTGGGAATAGATTACCAGCAAAAATAAAACAAAGCATTTTGTTGATTAGAGCATTGTTAGGTAAAAGAAGGTTGTTATTACTCGAAGAACCATTCCTGCATTTAGAGGAAACAGAAAAGAATAAGATCATGGAATTTATTCTTAAAAACTCAAGCGCCACAACTATTTTAACAACAACTGATTTCAATATAGCAAAAGCCTGCGATCAGGTTATTGTAATTGAGAATGGTGTAATAGTGAATCAAGGATCATCAAAAAATGTAGCGGCAAGTTTAATTAAATAAGCATGGAAAATTTTTTAACAGACGACATAGAAGCAAATTCAGCCAACTCAGCTTTAAAGTCTTATCAGAACTTGTATTTGGTGAACAAAAAAACAGCCATAAAGAAATGGATGTATGGGATTCTGATTGCCTTAGTGGTAATAGCTTTTTTACCATGGACACAAACCATTCGTGCAAAGGGATCTATAACAACTTTGTTACAGGAACAACGTCCACAAGAAGTGAACGCAATCATTGCTGGAAAAATTTTGAATTGGAGGGTTAAAGAGGGCGATCATGTAAAAGCTGGAGATACCATTCTGCAATTAGGGGAAGTAAAAGTGGAATATTTTGATCCACAATTATTAGCAAGAACTAAGCAGCAGATTGAATCAAAACAATTAGCT
>JAPLEO010000149.1 GCA_026391125.1 Bacteroidota bacterium | reverse complement strand
ATCTAGAGTTTAGGAAACTCCTATTCTATCCATTGAACTACGGGACCGCGATAAAAATTTTATCGAGCCGCAAAAATAACAGTTTCTGTCCTTTATTGCTCCCCCTTTTTAATTAGTTCCACGAATACTGTATTTTGAGACCACAAACAGCTATATGAAATTCATTCCCACAATCCTAAGCCTATTATTGCTCATCGGCTTTCAATCACAGACCAACGCACAGAACAATCAACCCAAAGTAACCATCGACCATGTGGCCCTCTTCGTTGTGGACCTGCAAAAAGAACAGACATTCTACCGCGATATCATGCAACTCGATAGCCTTGCCGAACCCTTTCACGATAATAAACACGCTTGGTTCAGCATTGGAAACGGCGTCGCCATGCACATTATCCAGGGTGCACAACAGCCCAAAGAATATTTCAAAAACAACCACTTATGCTTTAGTGTGGTATCGCTCACAGATTTTACACAACGCCTCCTAAACCAAAAAATAAGTTTTGAAGACGTGACGGGAAAACAAAATGCGATCACCACCCGAATCGATGGCGTTCACCAGATCTGGCTCAAAGACCCCGAAGGCTACTGGATCGAAGTGAACGATGCCAAACACTAGATTTCAGGATTTATGAAATCAGACTCCGAAAAACCCTATTTCCCTTTATCTTTGCCCACTCTCAAATATCAGGGCTATGAAATTTTATAACGTCATCATTAAATACCGCTTCTGGCTAAGCATCGTTGCTTTACTGCTAGGTTTGGCATTAAACTTTACCGGAACCAGTTTCTGGCCAATATTCCCTGTCTATTTCATCGCTTTGATCGGCTTTGCTAGTCATTTCTTCATTGGTCCAATGCGATTAATTCAAGCACCAATGGAAGCTGGCAACATAGAAGAAGTAGAAAAAATCCTTAAAACCATTTGGTTTCCAGGATTGCTTTATAAGCCTGTACGCTCTACCTATTATACCATTTTGGGTAACCTAGCAATGATGAAGCAGGACTTTGATTCTGCTGAAAAGCACTTGAAAATGAGTTCTGCTCTAGGCTCTCCAATGCCAGAAGCTGAAGGAGCAAATAAACTACAATTAGGAATGATGTCGATGCAAAAGGGCGACCTGAAACAAGGCGAAACCTATATCCGTGCTGCTATTCGCCTCGGCATCCCTGATAAAGAAAGCGAAGCAGTTGCCTATTTAAGCATGTGCCAGATCTTTATGAATAAACGTGAGTTCCGCGCAGCGAAAGACTATTTCCGTAGGGCAAAAGCTTGTAAACCAACTACCAAACAAGTATTGGATCAAATAAAAGAAATTGAAAAATACATTTCTCGCGTACCAGGATAGACCCCGTACTGATTAATAACTTAACTAATTATAGATGACCCGAGCAATGGCTTGGGTCTTTTTTTGCCCGCTTTTAGTAGCCTAGTCTTTTTGACTTTTGACTTTAATTTTTTTACAATGTGACTAAACTCATTGTATATTTTATAAACTAATGTTTAATTTGTACTAGAAAGCCCCCACTTTACGAACTAATTGCTTGAACTAATTAGGCTTTCTATTCGCAGTTAAATGCATTTATAAACTAATAAAAAGCCCCATGAAAAAGAACATCGGTAACCTCGACAGAATCGTTCGAATTATCCTTGCAGTTGTTTTCGCAGCACTTTACTTTATGCAAGTGATCACTGGAACTATTGGATTAGTATTGCTAATTGCAGGCGGTATTTTACTCGCAACCGCACTAGTTGATTTTTGTCCATTGTATAAAATTCTTGGAATAAATACTATACCCCCGGAAGAGAAAGATTGATACTAAAAAGCCTCTGAGCAATCAGAGGCTTTTGATCCCCGGCTTGAAAGCCGGGGTTAACATTATTCTAAGTATCATTCTCAAATTTGAGAATGATACTTTCACTTTTAAACTTCTTCACCACTCTTCACTCTTATCTCTTCACTCTTCACTTATTTTAGTGCTTGATAAACCTGCACCTTAAATTTCTCATTGATATCGCCGTGACTAGATGGTAGCATTTGCAAAACAAATTGCGCTACAATTTTTTCTTTCGGATCTATCCAATAACTCGAGCTAAACATTCCACCCCAACTAAAAGTATCCATCGAATAATAACTTCTTCCATAACTACTTGGGGTTACTAATTCAAAACCTAATCCGAATTTTGTATCCGGACCAGAAGTGTTTCTTGATAAAGTTCCAATTTGATTCGTGGTCATTAATCGAATACTAGCTTTACTCAAAATATGTTTTCCGTTATAGTCACCACCATTCAATAACATCTGCATAAAAATGGCGTAGTCATAAGCTGTTGATGCTAATCCTCCGCCACCAGAATAAAATGTTCCACCTTTGGTGTTGGGATAGTCGCGATAAAAATTTCCATTCAATTGAATCATCTCTGGCATCTTCACAATACGCTTCAAACTATCTTCCGTATATAAATTAGCTAATCGCGATTGTTTCGCTTCTGGAATATAAAAATAGGTATCCTTCATTCCCAAAGGCTCGAATATTTTTTTCTTAAGGTACTCGTCGAAACTCAATCCAGACAACACTTCTACGAGATAGCCCAATACATCATCGTTTAAACCATAAGTCCATTTTTCACCCGGACTATGCATCAATGGTAGCTTTGCTAAACGTAAAATATTGGTCGATAATTTCATACCAGCGGGCAAACCAATTCCGCCATACACTCCAGCTTTTGAATAGATCGCATTCATTTGTGGTGCCCCAATTTGAGCGTATCCAATTCCAGAAGTATGCGTTAATAATTCGCGAATGGTAATTTCTTTTTTTGCAGGCACGGTGGTATAAGAACTATCAACCGGATTGAATTTATCAAGTACCACTGGTTTTTTAAAATCAGGTATATATT
Organism: Bacteroidota bacterium; assembly: GCA_026391125.1. Classification (GTDB taxonomy): domain Bacteria; phylum Bacteroidota; class Bacteroidia; order Chitinophagales; family Chitinophagaceae; genus Sediminibacterium. The sequence goes on along the minus strand of JAPLEO010000149.1, from coordinate 27,237 downwards.
TTGAAAGGTTGTCGTCTAATAAAAGTTTTCCTTCTTCCACTAATTGCATCACCGCAACACTAGTAATTGCTTTTGTTTGTGAAGCAATTCGAAAGATGGCATCTTTTTTCATTGGCTGTTTATTTTCTTTATCGTCATAACCCACTCCTTTGTAATAAACAATTTGTCCATTACGTGCAACAAGTGCAATGGCGCCATTGATCCAACCACTATCAATATAATTTTGAATGATTTTATCGATATGCGAAAGACGTTCAGGAGAAAAATTATTTTTTTCAGGAGCTCCAAATGTTAATGGTGTACCAGAAACCGATTGAGCGAATAATTGAGTCTGACAAAAAATAGAAAGTAGCAAAAAGAGTCCAATGATTTTTTTCATGCAGCAAGGTTTGAACACTCAATTTAATTTTTTTTGAGCGCAAACCATATTAAAAAATCCTTATTTGATTTACTTCGTTTGTGAAGTCAACATTGCATCGATCTGCTTTGGAAAATGGGTGTATTCCAATTCATGAATTTTAGCAGCCAAAGTTTCTGCTGTATCAGTTGGTTCGATTTTACAAGCAGCTTGAAATATCGAAGCTCCCTCATCATAATGTTCATTCACAAAATGGATGGTAATACCACTTTCTTGTTCTCCCGCTGAGATTACCGCTTCGTGAACCTTGGAACCATACATACCCTTTCCCCCATATTTTGGTAATAGGGCAGGATGGATATTAATGATTTGATGGGGGTATCCAGCTATCAGCGTAGGAGGCACTTTCCATAAAAAACCAGCCAAAACTATAAAATCCACCCCCGCAGTTTTTAATTCGGGCAAATAAGCATCGCCCTTGGCAAACCGATCCTTCTCAATTAAGAGGGTAGGAATCTGATGCTTTTCAGCTACCGAAAGTACCCCGGCACCTGGCTTATTACAGATAATTAATGCCACTTTTACGTCAGACCGATTTTTGAAGAAATCGATGATATTTGCCGCATTTGACCCCATTCCTGAGGCAAAAATGGCCATTTTGGTGATTTTTTGACTGTTTTTGGCCATTTCCGATTTCATGATTCCTAATTTTTGAAGCAGCTTTTTTTCATATTTCCAGAAGAAATTCCACTGTCCTAATAATGCCCCAAAAACCAATAAAATAAATTGATAACCAAAAATCAATATAGAAATTCTTAATAATATTTTCCAAAGCCAGAACGATTCAGGGGTGAGCCCAACCCAGGAAGTAATATACCTGGTAATAATTGCAGTAGTGGTTCCTGTTAATCCAAAAGCAACAAAAATCACCCAGAATTGAGTACCCGAAATCCCCCATTTTTGTTGCATTCTTTTAAACATGGGTCAAATTTGAGATAAAATCCTGACTATTAATTACCTGTTCAACAAAAACATGGAAATATTGAAAAAAAATTATAAATTCATTAAAATCTCTATACGTATTGCTGCTGAATTCGCTGAAACGCAAGCCTGACAAGGATAAATTTTTTTTTTAAAGGTTTAGCTTTTGTCATGACTGTATCATATTTTTGCAGCCGTTCACGGATATTTTTCCATACCAGAACCACCATATGTGAATATGATATCTTATAGAAGTATAGCCAAAACACTCTTACTTAGCACGTTACTGTTATTAGGTTCTTCCTTTGCGATGAATATTGCAGCGCAAGATGGCAAAACCTTATTTAGTACGAATTGTGCCGCATGTCACGCCGTTCATAAGCGCTCAACTGGTCCAGCCCTTGCAGGTGTGGAAGATCGTTGGCCTGATAAAGCCAAGCTGCATGCATGGGTAAAGAATAGTGCCGCATTCCTCAAAACTGGGGATGTTTATGCCAACAATCTGTACAACGAGTACAACAAGACTGCTATGAACCAGTTTCCGGGTTTGTCTGACAAAGACATCGACGCGATAGTGGCTTATATCAAAACCGTTCCTGCTCCTGGTGCCGATAAGCCTGCTGGCTCTGCAGTTCCTGCACCAGAAGGAGATAACACTTTATTGTTTGGTGTATTAACCTTAGTGTTAGCTGTTGTTGCCTTAATCTTATTAAGAGTAAACGGCAACCTTAGAAAATTATCTATCGAACGTACAGGTGAAGCGTCTGAAGAAGATATTCCTTTCTGGAAACACAAATCTTATATCGCACTGATCGCAGTTGTATTATTTATTGCAGGTGGTTATTTAACTACCAAAGGTGCGATGGGATTAGGTCGCTCTCAGAACTACCAACCCGTACAACCTATCTACTACTCTCATAAAGTACACGCCGGTACCAATCAGATCAACTGTTTGTATTGCCATGGTGGTGCACAAGAAGGCAAACACTCGAATATTCCAAGTGTGAATATTTGTATGAACTGCCACATGAATATCAACGAATACAAAGGCGAAAAGATCTACACAGAAGAAGGTGTGGAAGTGGACGGAACCAAAGAAATCCAGAAGCTTTACAAATACGCTGGATTCACTGTTGGTAAGCCTTTCGACGCAAGCAAAGCTAGTCCGATCGAATGGACTCGTATCCACAATTTACCAGACCACGTTTACTTTAACCACTCTCAACACGTGAAAGCAGGTAAAGTACAATGTCAGACTTGTCATGGTGATATTACCAAAATGGATGAAGTGAAACAATTTGCTGACCTGAGCATGGGATGGTGTATTAACTGTCACCGTGAAACTAAAGTTCAGTTCAAAGACAATGGTTTCTACAGCATTTATGAGAAATTCCATCAGGATCTGAAATCTGGAAAGATCGACAGTACCAAAGGAATCACTGTTGAGAAAATTGGCGGAACTGAGTGTCAAAAATGTCACTATTAATCTAGGATAAATACAAGCTGTAAAAAGTTTGTTTCGATCATAAATACATAAGAAAGCGGCGTTGCCAAAAACAACCAACTGCTATCAACCAAATATATTATGGAGCAAAAAAAGATCTGGCAAAGTTTTGGTGAGCTGAATCAGTCTGAAGCTTTTAACAAAGATGTAAAAGACGAATTCAAAGAAGAATTACCGTTTGCTGCAGAAGAGAGCAATAGCTTTTTAGAAGCCAAAGCACCACGTAGAGACTTTCTAAAATACTTAGGCTTTAGTACTGCCGCAGCCGCTGCTGCAGCAAGTTGCGAAATGCCAGTTAAGAAATCAATTCCTTTTGCAAACAGACCAGAAGAAATCGTACCTGGCGTTTCTAAATACTACGCTACCACCTACGTTCAGGATGGTGATGTAGTTGCGGTTTTGGCTAAAGTACGTGATGGTAGGCCCATTAAATTAGAAGGTAACGACTATAGCCCAGTAACTGGTGGCGGTACATCTGCTCGTGTTCAGGCTTCTGTTTTAGACTTATATGATACTGCACGTTTGCGTTTCCCTACCATCGATGGTAAAGAAGTAACTTTTGAAGCAGCAGATATGTCAATCGCTGATGCTGTGAAAGGAGCATCTGGCACAGTGATCTTAACAAGTACCATTACTTCTCCAACTACTAAAGAAGTAATTGCACAGTTCCTTGCTAAATTCCCAGGTAGCCGACACGTAACTTATGATGCGGTTTCTTTTTCTGGAATGTTGCAAGCAAACGAATTAACCTTTGGCAAAAAAGCCATTCCTTCTTATATGTTCCAAAACGCAAAAGCTATCGTTAGCTTAGGCGCAGATTTCTTAGGAACTTGGTTGAGCCCAGTTGAATTTGCTAAGCAATATGCAAATGGCAAAAAGATCAACGAGAAGAATCCAGAAATGAGCAAACACATTCACTTTGAAAGTGTAGCAAGTTTAACTGGTTCAAATGCTGATGAAAAATTCTTACACCGCCCTTCTGAAACAGCTGCAATTGCTGCTGCTTTATTAAGTGCTGTAAAAGGTTCTGAAGTTTCTATCGCTGATAAAAAATTAAAAGAAGGCATCGAAAAAGCTGCTAAAGCTTTAAATGCAAATAAAGGTGCTGCCCTAGTTGTAAGCGGAAGCAACGATGTAAACGTTCAAGTAATTGTTAACGCAATCAACGATGCAATCGGTGCTTATGGTGTTACTATTGATTGGGCTAGCACATTAAACTATCGCGCTGGTATCGATGCTGATTTCGTGAAATTAGTAGATGATATGAACGCTGGTACTGTTGGTGCTTTATTGATCCACGGTGCTAATCCATCTTACTCTTGGTTCGCGGCTGATAAATTTAACGCAGGACTTAAAAAAGTAAAAACCACTATTTCTTTCAATACCAAATTGGATGAAACAAGTGTATTGTGTAAATATGTTTTACCTGATCACCACTTCTTAGAAAGCTGGGGTGATGCAGAAGGTAAATCAGGATATATTTCTTTGATCCAACCTACCATCAATCCTTTATTCAAAACACGTCAGTGGCAGGATAGCTTATTGAAATGGAGCGGCGCAACTGCTGATTATTTAGCTTTTGTAAAAAACTATTGGTCTGCTAAAGTTGGTGGCGAAACTGGTTGGGATAAGGCTTTACAAGCTGGTGTGATCAATCCTTCATTAGCACTTTCAGCTGTTAAAGGAACTTTCAATGGCAGTGCAGTTGCAGCAGCAATTACCGCAGCAACTTCTGGTAAAAAAGCTGGTGCTGTTGAAATAGTGTTGTACGAAAAAGTTGGTATCGGTGCTGGTCAGGGTGCTTCTAACCCATGGTTACAAGAATTACCAGATCCAGTTACACGCGCAACTTGGGATAACTACGTGGTAGTTTCTCCTAAGATGGCGAAAGAATTAGTAAAGATCGATTTGAACAATAATGGACAGGCAGATGCTTACGAAGTAAATCCTCCGAAGCCTTGCGTGAAAGTTACTGTGAATGGTAAGAGCATTGAATTACCAGTATTGATCATCCCTGGAACACAAGAAAATACGATCGGTATCGCTTTGGGTTACGGTCGCTCTGAAAATATTGGTAAAGCCGCTGCTGGTGTTGGTAAAAACGCCTTCATCTTAGCTGGTTTAGCTGGATCAACAGTAAGTTTCTCTGCTGATGCAACTGTAACTGCAACTGGTGAAAAATATCCAGTAGCATTGACTCAAACACATAGCCGTTACGATACCGCTCAAGGTAATCGTACTGAAGTGATGAAAGAACTCTCTTTAGCAGAGTACATGGCTAATCCTAAAGAAATTTTAAACGATCGCGAAGAAGAATTAAAGCCTTACGGTGGTATCGAGAAGTTTGAAGGTCAGGGTACTATTTATCCGATCTACAATCGTCCTGGAATCAAATGGGGAATGAGTGTTGACTTAAATAGCTGTAACGGTTGCGGTGCTTGCGTAGTAGCATGTAATGCAGAGAATAACGTTTCAGTTGTTGGTAAACCAGAAGTATTACGCGGTCATGAAATGCATTGGTTACGTATCGATCGTTATTTCAGCGGAGATATGGAAAATCCAAATGTGGTATTCCAACCAATGATGTGTCAGCATTGCGATAACGCTCCTTGTGAGAACGTTTGTCCGGTTGCTGCAACCAACCACAGTAGTGAAGGATTAAATCAAATGACTTATAACCGTTGTATCGGTACCAGATATTGTGCAAACAACTGTCCTTATAAAGTACGTCGTTTCAACTGGGCTGATTACACTGGTGCAGATAGTTTCCCAGATAACCAAGAGGGTATTGTAAATGATGTGGTAATGAACATGAACGACGACTTAACTCGTATGGTGTTGAATCCAGATGTTACTGTACGTTCTCGTGGTGTGATCGAAAAATGTTCTTTCTGCGTACAACGTTTACAAGAAGCGAAATTGACTGCGAAAAAAGATAGTCGTCCGTTAGAAGACGCTGATCTTAAAGTTGCTTGTCAACAAGCTTGTCCTACACACGCTATTACTTTTGGTAACGCTAACAACAAAGAAAGCGCCATCTCTAAAGTACGTGTAGACAATCCGAATCGTTCTTTCTATGTGTTAGAGCAATTACACGTTTTACCTGGTGTTACTTATCTAGCTAAAGTGCGTAACGCAGAAGAAGAGAAAGCAGGAAAGACCGAAGAAAAGAAAGCAGAAAAAGCATAGACAAAATAAAATAACTTGGTTAACTACGGTTAGCTAATTAAATACCAAGATCAGATGCATTTAAAGTACGAATCACAGCTTAGGGAACCTTTGGTGAATGGTGATAAGAACTATCACCAGGTAACAGAAGATATTGTTCGCCCCATTGAAGCTAAACCTACCAAACTTTGGTATGTTGGTTTCTATATTGCGGTGAGCTTATTGTTGTTCGGTGTCTACGCCATTTACAGAGATGTAACTTATGGTATTGGACAGTGGAACTTGAATAAGACCGTGGGTTGGGGTTGGGATATCACCAATTTCGTTTGGTGGGTTGGTATCGGTCACGCCGGTACACTAATCTCTGCGATCTTATTGTTATTCCGTCAAGGATGGAGAACAGGTGTAAACCGTGCTGCAGAAGCGATGACCATCTTCGCCGTTATGTGTGCGGGTCAGTTCCCTATCTGGCATATGGGTCGTGTATGGATGGCGTTCTTTGTATTCCCTTACCCGAACTCACGTGGGCCATTATGGGTGAATTTTAACTCGCCTTTGTTATGGGATGTGTTTGCAATTGGTACTTATTTTACCGTATCCTTATTATTCTGGTATAGTGGTTTGTTGCCTGACTTTGCAACCGTTCGTGACCGTGCTTTCACCAAATTGCGTAAGCGTTTATATGGGATTGCGGCTTTCGGTTGGACAGGTTCTACCAAGCACTGGCAGCGTCACGAGTCTTTATCATTGGTGTTAGCAGGTTTGAGCACACCGTTGGTATTGTCTGTACACACGATTGTATCGTTCGACTTCGCCACTTCAGTTATTCCAGGTTGGCATACTACTATCTTCCCTCCATACTTTGTTGCGGGTGCGATCTTCTCAGGATTTGCCATGGTGCAAACCTTGATGTTGATGATCCGTAAGATCTTTAGTATGGAAGATTATATCACAGTTGGTCACATTGAAGCAATGAACAAAGTAATTGTTCTTACTGGATCAATCGTAGGTGTTGCATACTTAACAGAGTTGTTCATGGGTTGGTATAGCCAGAACAAATACGAAGGATATACTTTCTGGTATAGCCGTGCGAATTTGTTTAGTCCTTATGGATGGAGCTACTGGGGTATGATGGCTTGTAACGTATTGAGCCCTCAGATCTTCTGGTTCCGCAAAATGCGCAGAAACTTATTCGTTACTTTCTTCATGAGTATCATCGTAAATATTGGTATGTGGTTCGAGCGTTTCGTAATCATCGTTACCTCTTTGTACAGAGATTACTTACCATCTAGCTGGTCTGTTTATTATAGTCCAACCATTTGGGAAATTGGTTTCTACACTGGTACATTCGGATTGTTCTTTACCTGTTTCTTCTTGTTCGCTAAGTACTTCCCAGTAATTGCGATCGCCGAGATCAAGTATGTATTGAAAACAACGGGTGACGGATATAAAGATAAAATGGGTCATTTGGAACACGTGCCTGTGGAAGTGTTTACGCATAGCGGACACGGACACACGATCGTTGAGAATGACGCAGCGAGTCACGGATAAAGCATTAAGAATAAAGAGCATTTTTTAAATAATAAATTCCGTTAAAGGAAATTAGATATGGCAAAAAAGAAATTCGTAGTAGGCTGTTTCAATGATGAAGAGGTACTATTTCCTGCCGTTAAGAAAGTTCGTACAGCAGGTTATAAGATCCACGATGTGTACACGCCATTCGCGGTGCACGGATTAGATCATGCATTGGGTTTACGTGAAACCAGTTTGCATACTGCCGGATTCATCTACGGTGTTACTGGTACCACTACAGCATTAAGTTGCATCAGTTGGATCTTTACCAAAGACTGGCCTTTGAACATCGGGGGTAAACCACACTTTGCTTTACCAGCATGGATTCCAATCACATTCGAGTTGACTGTATTATTTGCAGCAGTTGGAATGGTATTGACATTCTGCTATATTTCTCAATTGGCTCCATTTGTAAAGAAGCACCATTTTCATGCACGTGCTACAGATGATCTTTTTGTGATGGTAATTGAGTGTACCGATACAACAAACGCGGAAGACCTGAAAGCATTCTTAGCTTCTGCTGGAGCTGTAGAAACCGATATTCAGATTGCTGAAGAAGGTTGGTGGTTTGGTCGCTACGACAAAGACGAAATGCGTTTTGAAAACAAACAAATAGTTGCTGCTTAATACTTGAATCGAAAAATGATGAAGAAACTATCAATCATAGCTATTACTTTCTTTACCGTTGCAGTTATCGTAAGCTGTAGCGATGTAAAGCGTCAGCCTGGTTCTGTTTATGTACCAGATATGGCATATAGCCGCGCTTATGAAACATTTGCTGATCATAGCAATTTGGCTGAAGCTGGAATCTTTTATAACAGCCAACCAGTTGTTGGAACCATGGCACGTGGTGAAGAATTGCCTTTCCATCTTACAAAAGATGCTCCTGGCGATAGCACTAATTATGTAGCTTCTAAATTGGTAAAGAATCCAATCGACTCTTTGTCTGCTGCTGAATTCGTAGAAACAGAGCGTTTATATTTAATTAACTGCGGCGTTTGTCACGGTGCTAAATTAAATGGTAACGGCCCTTTGTATAAAGATGGTAATGGTCCGTATGCTGCAAAACCTGCTACACTAGTTGCTGATGCAAAATATGAAGCAATGCCTGAAGGACAAATGTTCTACTCTGTTGCTTATGGTAAAAACATGATGGGTTCTTACGCATCACAGTTGAACCGTAAACAACGCTGGCAAGTAATTAAATATATTAAATTGAAACAAGCAGCTTCTAAAGCTAGCGCAGCACCTGCACCAGTTGCAGCTGCAGCTACTGATTCAACTGCTAAGAAATAAATCATTGTTCTTTCTTTTGAAAGAGCAGTAAAGTACTAACTGATATAAAAGAGTAAAGATGGCATCTATCAGATTGCAATTTGAGATACCCGGAAAATTGAAAACCTGGTCACTAGGTTTGATCGGCGTTGGGTTGGTTGCGTTGGTCTTTGGTATGATTACCAAAGGTTTCAGCACCGATGAACACGAACAAGTACATTTTTGGGGAACCCTGATGTATAATACAATCTTCTGGACATTGGTCACCAATGCTAGTATGTTCTTTATATGCGTTACTACCCTTGCAATGGGTGGATGGCAGCAAAGCTTCCGTCGTATTCCGGAAGCAATCTCTACCTTGGTTCCAATTTTTGGATCTATCACTTTCGCTGTATTATTATATGTAGTGTTGAGCGATAAACATCATATCTATCATTGGTTAGATACTGCAGCAGTTGCTAAAGATCCGATGCTTAATGGTAAATCTGGGTTCTTAAACGCTAGGTTCTTTATCATCTGGACCACATTAACCATCGGTTTCTGGAGTTTCCTTGGATGGAGAATGCGTCAACTAAGTAATGAAGCAGATGTAGCACCAATGGATCATGAAACTGGTTTGAAATTCATTTTTAGAAATACCGTACGTGCAGCCTTATTTACTGTTTGGTTTGCATTAACCGTAGGTTCAACTGTTCCTTGGTTATGGATGATGAGTATCGATGCTCATTGGTATTCTACCATGTATAGTTGGTATACTTTCGCTAGCACATTTGTTGCCGGATTGTCTTTGATAGCTTTATGGATGGTTTTTTTGAAAAACAAAGGCTATATGGAATTAACCAATCAGGAGCACTTGCAAGACATCGGTAAATTCATGTTTGCTTTCTCTATCTTCTGGACTTACCTATGGTTCTCTCAGTATATGTTGATCTGGTATGCAAACATCCCTGAAGAAACAGTTTACTTTAAACACAGAGTACAAGGACCGTATAAAGGAATATTCTTTTTGAATTTAATCATCAATTTCCTTTGTCCGTTGTTAATATTAATGAAGCGCTCTGCAAAAAGAAACTATACATTAGTAACTTTTATGGCAGTTCTCATCATCTTTGGTCACTGGATCGACTTTTACCAAATGGTAATGGGCAGTCTAATGAAAGAGAGTGTTGAATTGGGCTGGTTGGATTTTGGCATCCTAAGCTTATTTGTTGGAATGATGATATTCTTTGTTGCAAGGGCGTTGGCTAGTAAACCTTTGATTCCGAAATATCACCCATTCTTAAAAGAAAGTGTAATCCATACCGTATAGTTTCGCGAGACTGGAAATATTTTTAGAAAGTTTGTTTTTATAGTATCTATTATAAAATATTGATCGAATTATGACCATTTATTTGACCATTGCAGTAATCATACTAATATTCGTCGTGATCTTCCAGATCTCGAAGGCTAGTGAGTATGTATCAACTTTAAAAGGTGACGAAGTAAGCCGTAAACAAAACAATAAGATCAACGGATTTCTGATGGTCGTATTCTTAGTGCTAGGCTTAGTAGGTGTATGGTATTGTAACCATGTACTGTTCGACAGAACTTTGTTGGCCCACGATTCAGCTAGTGTAGAAGGTGCACGTGTAGATAGCATGTTATGGGTAACACTTGCTGTTACTGGTATCGTGTTTCTTGCTACTCAAATCGTTCTATTCTGGTTCGCTTTCAAATACCAAGAAAAAGAAAACAGAAAAGTATTTTACTTCCCTCATAGCAATGCCTTAGAAGTTTTATGGACCGTAGTTCCAGCTATTACCCTAACTGTGTTAGTGGTAATTGGTTTGCGTAACTGGTTCTTATTTACTGGGGCACCACCACAAAATGCCATGCAAGTAGAAGTTACTGGAAAGCAATTTGGATGGATCTTCCGTTACCCAGGTAAGGATGGTGCTTTTGGAAAAAAATATTATAAAAACATCGATCCAGCTAGTAACACCATTGGTTTAATATGGGACGATCAGTTAACACACGACGATGTGGTTACTGAACAAACCATGTATATAGTAAAAGGCAAACCAGTTAAATTGATCATTGGTTCTCGTGATGTAATTCATGATGTGGGTTTATCTCATTTCCGTTTAAAGATGGATGCAGTTCCAGGGATCCCAACTACCCTGTGGTTTACACCTAAGTACACAACTGCTGAAATGAAAGAAATCACCGGCAATCCGAATTTCGTTTATGAGATCAGTTGCGATCAAATGTGTGGTAACGGTCACTATTCAATGAAAGGAATTATTGAGGTAGTATCTCAAGAAGACTATGATCTATGGATGGCAAAACAGAAACCTTATTACCTTTCTGCTTTCCCGGATAAAGATCCAGAAAACGCAAAACCAGCACCTGCAGTAGCAGTAAAAAGCACTAGTAATGCTGAAATTGAGAAGCCGGTAAAATTGTAAATCAAGAACAATCCAAAAGATTGTATTCATCATAAGAAGAAATTATAAAGTATCAGAGTATGAGTAACGAAGCTGTTCTGCACGCACATTCGGGAGCACATGATGGTCATGAAGATCATTCTCATGAACACCATCATCAATCATTTATCTCCAAATATGTGTTTAGTCAGGATCATAAAATGATCGCTAAACAATTCCTGATCACAGGTATGGTTTGGGCAGTATTAGGTGGATTTATGAGCGTATTGTTCCGCCTACAATTAGGATATCCTGATTCAAGCTTCCCATGGTTAGAAACCATCTTGGGTAAATGGGCAAAAGGTGGTCATATTACACCAGAAGCATATTATGCATTGGTTACCACACACGGAACCGTGTTAGTATTCTTTGTATTAACTGCAGGCTTGAGTGGTACATTCGCCAACTTCCTGATTCCTTTGCAAATTGGTGCACGCGATATGGCGTCGCCGTTTATGAATATGTTGAGCTACTGGTTCTTCTTCGCTGCAAGTATCGTGATGCTGTCTTCAATTTTTGTTGAGACTGGTCCCTTCAGTGGTGGTTGGACTGCATACCCTCCATTAAGTGCTTTGGGCGATGCTTCTCCAGGTTCTAAATCTGGTATGGATCTTTGGATCGTATCAATGGCGTTGTTCGTTGTGTCTTCTTTATTGGGAGGATTGAACTATATCGCTACGGTATTAAACATGCGTACAAAAGGTATGAGCATGACCAGATTACCATTAACGATCTGGGCTTTGTTCTTCACCGCAGTATTAGGGGTATTGTCTTTCCCAGTATTGTTGTCTGGATTTATCCTTTTAATCTTCGATCGTAACTTTGGAACTAGCTTCTATTTATCAGATATCTTTATTAATGGAGTTGGTGCTTTACCGAATGAAGGTGGAAGCGCGATCTTGTTCCAACACTTATTCTGGTTCTTAGGTCACCCTGAAGTATATATCATTTTGTTACCAGCCATGGGTATGGTATCAGAGATTTTATCTGTGAACTCACGCAAACCCATCTTTGGTTATATGGCCATGATCGGTTCATTGTTTGCAATTGCTATTCTTGCTTTTTTGGTTTGGGCGCACCATATGTTCGTAACCGGATTGAATCCATTGTTAGGATCTGTATTCGTGTTATTGACTTTATTGATCGCTGTGCCATCAGCTATTAAAGTATTCAACTGGTTAACTACTTTATGGAGAGGTAATATCCGCTTCACACCAGGTATGTTATTCGCTATTGGATTTGTAAGCTTATTTATCTCTGGAGGTTTAACCGGTATCTGGTTAGGTAACTCTGCTTTAGATATTCACCTGCACGATACTTATTTCGTAGTTGCACACTTCCACATTGTAATGGGTGTTGCATCTATGTTTGGTATGTTCGCTGGTATTTATCATTGGTTCCCTAAAATGTATGGCAGGTTCTTGAACAACACTTTAGCTTATGTCCATTTCTGGGTAACAATTGCTGGTGCTTACATGATCTTCTGGCCAATGCACTACGAAGGTTTAGCAGGTATGCCACGTCGTTATTACGATTATAGCATCTGGGAAAGTTTCAAACAATTCCAAGACTTGAACCAGTTCATCAGCTTAGTTGCGATGATCGTATTCGCAGTTCAGTTCTTATTCTTGTTCAACTTCTTCTATTCAATTTTCAGAGGAAGAAAAGTAACTACTCAAAATCCTTGGGATGCAAATACATTAGAGTGGACTACTCCTATTAATCCGGGACATGGAAACTGGCCTGGTGAAATTCCTGAGGTTCACCGTTGGCCTTATGATTACGGTAAAGATGGTGTTGACTTTATTCCTCAGACTACACCAGTTGGTGCTGATGAGAGTGTTGAACACTAAAAAATAAAACATACCTGACAGATCAGGATGGTATGGGAAAAATGCTTTGATGCTCCCGATAAGCTCGGGAGCATTGTTTTTAAAAAATGATCATCAGATAGAAAGTGTGGATGATTAGATGGGTCTGATAATCTTTACAAAAATGACAGGTACAACAAACGCTAGTTCACATAAATTTTCTCTTGCGGCAAAGGCAAAAGATTATTATCAGCTAATAAAATTCTCATTGAGTTTTATGGTGGTGTTCTCTTGTGTGATCTGTTATTTGTTGGCACCAAAAATTGTAGATTTCGATTGGGGCATGATCATTCTTTTAACCATTGCAGGAATGCTGGTTACAGGAAGTGCAAACGCCATCAATCAGGCAGTTGAAAAAGATACCGATGCGCAGATGAAGCGCACAAGTAGCCGACCAGTTGCAGCAGGAAGAATGTCGCAACAAGAAGCGTACATCTTTGCAGCATTATCAGGATTGGTTGGATGCGCGATGATGTGGTACTATTTTAATTTGTCGGCAGCTCTTTTATCGGCTTTTAGTTTGTTCCTATATGCGTTTATTTATACGCCGTTGAAAAAAGTAAATTCAACAGCAGTATTGGTTGGCGCATTTCCCGGCGCATTTCCTTGTTTGATCGGCTTTGTAGCTGGCAACGATGATTTTGCAGTGGGTGGATGGATCTTGTTTGGCATACAGTTCCTATGGCAGTTCCCGCATTTCTGGGCAATTGCTTGGGTGGCTCATAACGATTATAGCAAAGTGGGTTTTAAATTGTTGCCAACAGATAAAGGACCAACTAAATTCACCGCCTTACAAGCAGTGATGTATTCTGTGTTGATGATTCCAGTGGGCGTATTGCCACACTATTTTGGACTAACAGGGGCAACGAGTATGTATATCGTCATAGTTTGCAACTTGTTCATGGTGATGCAGAGTTTGAGGTTGTACAAAGAGATGGATGTAAAAGCAGCGAGAAGGGTGATGTTTAGCAGCTATATTTATTTGCCAATTGTGTTCCTGGCATTACTGGCCGACAAAGTACATTGATTTAAAATTTTGAGTTGAATAAATTGAATAGTGAGATGACGACAACAGTGCCTGGCAGAGTGCCACAAAAAATTCACCCACACAAGTTTATAATGTGGGTAGCTATTGGAGGGATCGTGATGATGTTTGCAGGATTAACCAGTGCTTACATCGTTAAAAAGAACCAAAGCAGTTGGCTTCAGTTCGATCTACCTATTGAATTTTTTTATTCAACTGCTGTAATTGTATTGAGCAGTATTACCATGTTTTTGAGTGTGAGAGCAATCAGGGCAGGAAAGATGAACCAATACAAAACGATGATCACAGTAACAGCTGTATTGGGGTTCGCATTTTTACTTTTGCAGTATCTCGGATTCAAAGACCTGCAGGCAAAAAATATTGCAATGGTAGGAGCTAGAAGTAATTCAGCAGCTTCCTTCTTATTTGTGATTACGTTTTTGCATATGATACATGTGTTGGGTGGGGTCACTGCATTGATCGTGTTCTGGGTGAAGGCAAAGAGTAAAAAAATAACAGAAAACAGTGTTGTATCCGTGGAAATATTGGGTACCTACTGGCATTTTGTTGACTTACTTTGGATTTACTTGTTTTTGTTTTATAACTGGATTGGGTAGTTTCAGAAAAATTTGGGATAAAATCACTATTTTTCGACACCAGCCAATATTTTTGTACCGAAATTTTTAGCGCAACATGTCAACTACAACAACTGCAACAACAACGAAGCTATGGGGCGGAGGAAAAAGTCCTTTCGACGTAGAGTACGGAAAACTGATGATGTGGTATTTTCTAATGAGTGACGCCCTCACTTTTGGAGCATTCCTGATCTCTTATGGTACCATTCGTTTTTCTACGAATGGATGGCCTGACCCGAACAAAGTTTTCAAAAGTTATCCATTTGCTTCTGAAGGTGTGAACGCACCATTGGTGTTTGTGAGTATCATGACTTTCATTCTGATCATTAGCTCTGTGACCATGGTATTAGCGGTACAGGCTGGTAAAGAAATGAAGAAGAAGGCTGTTGCTATTAATTTGATCTTAACCATTATTGGTGGTATCGCTTTCTTAAGCTGTCAGGCTTGGGAGTGGAACCACTTACATAGCGAAGGTGCATGGTGGGGTTTGAATCCGTTCTTAAATGCTGATGGATCTGCTTCGTCTACCAACTTCACTAACTATTTCTTTACTATTACTGGTTTCCACGGTTTCCACGTATTATCTGGTGTTGTGATCAATATTGTGATGTTGATCATGACTTTAACCGATCAGTTTGAAAAACGCGGCCACTACCTGATGATCGAGAAAGCTGGTTTGTACTGGCACTTTGTAGATCTAGTATGGGTATTCGTATTTACTTGTTTCTACCTGATCTAATTTCAACCAAACACTAATTAAGAAAATTACTATGTCACATACTGCAACACACGAAGATCATAGCGCTGAAGTGAAAAAAGAAGTCACCAAAGTAACGATCAT
This sequence comes from Bacteroidota bacterium, assembly GCA_026391125.1. GTDB lineage: Bacteria > Bacteroidota > Bacteroidia > Chitinophagales > Chitinophagaceae > Sediminibacterium. The sequence goes on along the minus strand of JAPLEO010000149.1, from coordinate 11,543 downwards.
CCTATCAGTTCTTACTGTCATTGAATTGGCTTTAGGATTTTATATGATGGGTATTGAATCTGCTGGCACTCGTCTATTGATCAAAGGAACTATCGTTATTTTGATGCTTGCTAAAGCATTTTATATCGTAGCATATTTCATGCACTTGAAACACGAAGTGAAGAACCTGATCATGACGGTTTGTGTACCACTTTGTATCTTCTTCTGGTTCATTACTGCATTCTTGATTGATGGAAATTCATTCAGAAACTTACGCAATACTTACGATCCACACTTTAAAGAGCAAAGCACTATTAAAGTAGAGGCAAAAGAAGTTAAACACGAAGAAAAAGAAGCTAAAGAAGAAAAGAAAGAAGGTTTGAAATTGGATGAACCAAGAAGATCCGACTAATTTTTTATAAAATCATCATCAAAGCCATCACAAAACCTGTGATGGCTTTTTTATTATCCTATTTTTGCAGCATGAACAAAAAAGCCATCCTGGGTTTAGTAGTAGCGTTATTGATTCCGATACTATGTTACCTGGTTTTAAAATATAAGAGCGATCGAGCAGTGGATATGCCTCGCAAATATTTACTAGATACAGTAGTAACTAAAATTGTGAAGGGGAAAGAAACAGATGATAGCATCTGGCATGTTACACAAAATATCGGCCTGGTTAATCAACTGGGCGACTCGGTGCACCTATTCGACAAACAAGGAAAGATCTTCGTGCTTGATTTTATGTTTACTAGTTGTGGCAGTATTTGTCCGCGTATGACGAGCAACATGGCCAAGCTTCAACAATCATTTGTTCGTGGTGGTGACGTTCGTAATAAGGTGGATACTTCCATCGTTCAGTTTATTTCGTTTACCGTAGATCCTGAAAGAGATACCGTTACTACGCTTAAAAATTATGCAGATAAGTATAAGGTAAACCATGATAGCTGGTGGTTTTTAACTGGCAGCAAAGATTCGATTTACAAGTTTGCATTCGAAGAATTGAAAGTCGATAAATTTAGTACTGAACCTATTAGTCCAGACTTTGTTCATACAAGTAGATTTGTTTTGATTGATAAAGACAGATTCGTAAGGGGCTATTATAATGGATTAGATTCTGCTTCACTTACAAAATTAGCAAGAGATATCGGCTTGCTCATGTTAGAGAAAGATAAGAAAGTTCCGAGTACTGTATTTAGACAGATCATCGACCTGAGCTGGCTTTGGTTATTGATTGTATGTGCTGTAATATTTTTTATGGTGTACATGAACGGCAGAAGAAAAATTAACGGATAAAAAAATTCAAAATTCAAAAACAAATTTTAAAGCCATTTATATTACTTAAATAATTAGATTCATGCTAGCTGCATCCATTACCAAAAATGACAAAAAAGCCTACTGGCTAATCGGAATCTTCTCTGTTGTAGTTTTCATAGCAGTGAGTGTGCTCACCAAAATAAAATTAGAAGTAGACCTAGGTTTTGATGTACATTTATTTGCAATGTTCAATGCCATCACAAATGCAACAATTGCGGTATTGTTGGTGGCTGCATTAATGGTTGTGAAGAAAGGGAATTATCAATTGCACAAACAATTGATGATGACAGCATTGATCTTATCTGTTTTGTTTTTAGTTTCCTATATCGCACACCATTTGTTTGCGGGTGAAGCAAGATTTGGAGATAGTAATCACGATGGTATTGTAAGTGAGGATGAAAAAGCTGCAGTGGGTAGCATACGCTTTGTGTATTTATTAATATTGATCACACACATATTTTTAGCAGGCATCATTTTACCATTTATTTTATTTACTGCGTATCGTGCATTGACTGCAGAATTTGCAACGCATAAAAAATTAGCAAAGATCACTTGGCCTTTATGGCTCTACGTGGCAATCACTGGACCAATTGTTTATTGGATGATCAAGCCTTATTATTTGTAATTAATCAAACGATAATTCAACTGCGGGGTCCCAGAATTTTTTAGCGAAGTCGATGATGGCATCATCTTTTACAAGCACTTTTTCTTTGGCCAATAATTCTTCCATTTGTGTTGGTGTGGCAAAATGCGCTTTTCCACTCAGCATTCCGTTTCGATTAACAACACGATGAGCGGGAACTTTTGGATGAACATGGTGTGCACCATTCATAGCCCAACCCACCATTCTTGCACTCATCTTTGAACCAAGGAAAGCTGCAATCGCACCATAACTAGTAACACGTCCTTTCGGTATTAATCTAGTTACATCATACACCTGTTCAAAAAAACTACTGTCTTTTTTGCCGCTTGGGAGTATCGACTTTACTTTTTCTGTTGTAGAAATGGGAGAAGTTTTTAATGACTTGGCCATAACCGAATTTATGCTTTTTCTTCAGCTAGCAATTGTGATCGTTTGGGTTCAGGAACTGCGTCGAATTCAAATGGGCAATGGCGGCAACCATTTCCGCAGCAAAATCCTTTTTCTAAATGATATTTTTCAGTGAAAACCATGAGACCGGCTTCATCATAATAGTAATCTGCATCCTTATTCTGTTTCTGATTCACTGAGTAATTGTTTTAAAACGGCATCCTTTTCAATTGGTATTTCCTGATCTAATTTAAAACTGATATAATGAATTCGATTGCTTTTTGCAATATCCAATCCCTCATAATGCGTTTTGATCAACAATTCAGGTTTGATCACCGGTAATGCGTGTACGTGGTCTGTATCTTCTAACACCGTAAACCCAAATAAGTTGACAACGGTTTTGGTAAATTGATATAAATCTGGACTATCTGTTTTCAAATTCACCAAACCATCCTTGGCTAGTATCTCTTGATAGAGCCTTAAAAACTTGGGATGTGTAAGTCTTTTTTTTGCTTTTGAGCCCCTTAATTGAGGATCAGGGAACGTGATCCAGATCTCAGCAACTTCACCAAGTGCAAAATAATCTGTTACCTTATCAATCAAGGAACGAATAAATGCAACGTTTTTTAATCCATTATCTAGGGCGGTTTTAGCCCCACGCCAAATGCGATTCCCTTTCAGATCAATGCCAATAAAATTACGATCGGGATACAAGGTACCTAGTCCCACCGCATATTCTCCCTTGCCACAAGCCAATTCTAATGTAATACTATTGTTGTTTTTAAAATACTCGTTCCATTTACCCTGCATGCCCTGCGGATATTCCTGAACGTTTTCAAAATGCCTGATAGCTTCGAAACGAATGAGTTTTTTCTGTCCTCCCATTTGGCAAAACTAAAGGAAAAGGGTGGAAACACAGTTTGTGGAAAAAATACCCTGAATGGGGTATATGGGTGTGATAAACGAATATTAATTTTCATTATAAATTAGTGATATATTACATAACACCACAAAAAATCAGCATGAAAAAACAATTAATCGTCCTGGCCTCGGCTACCATTTTATTTTTAATTTCTTGCGGAGAAAAACCCGCAGCAGTAACAAAATCCGATTTTAATTTGGATAGTGTTAAAGCAGAAATTGCTACAAGCAATAAAACGTATGCAGAAAGTGTTGCTAAAAAAGACTCGGTTGCTTTTAGAGATCACTATACATCGGATGGATGTATTTTCAACAGTAATATGCCAAGACTATGCGGTACACCAGGCATTATGGGATTTTTTAATGCTGCATTGGGTATGGGCATTACCAGTTTGAACTTAAATACAGAAGAGGTTCTTGGTGGACCCTCAACTGTTTCAGAAGTTGGTAATTATGAACTTAAAATTGCCAACGGTACTGTGGTAGATAAAGGCAAGTTTATCGTAGTATGGAAAATTGAAAACGGGAAATGGAAAATGTATCGCGACATTTTTAATAGCGACAATCCACCACCTCCTCCTCCTCCAGCAAAAAAATAGTATAATAATTTCAAGGGCCAGACCGAATAGTTCTGGCTCTTTTTTTAAATCCCTACTAAATTTATAAATACCCAACAAACGGTATATTTAAAATTGATTGGTAAGTTAATTTTAGATCTTGTAAAGAAATATAAATAAATAACATGTTATACTTAATAGGCCACAAGAGTATCCCCCTAAAACAAGAAACAATTAGCGGAAAATGTAATTGCTGTGAATCTATCAATTCTGTTACAGTAACAGTCTATCAAAAATATGTGTTCGTCTTTGGCCTTCCTTTTTTGCCCGCCGGTAAAACTGGTATCAGCGAATGCTCTGTTTGTAAACAGGTACTAGAGGAAAAAGGAATGCCAGAAAATATTAAATCCGAGTATCAACAACTAAAAGCTACAGCTCGCATTCCGATCTGGATGTTTTCTGGAGCAATTGCCTTTTTATTATTATACGTTTACTGGCAGTACCAAGCGAAGATTCATTATTAGTCTAGTCAGCAAAAGTAAACTAAGAACTTTCTGAAGTAAGGCAACCTTACTATTTGTTTCATTATCTTCAGTAAGTAAACCTGAGTCAATGAAAATCAGTCCAGTTATTTTAGTGGCAATTATTACACTTGGGACATTATTTTCAAGTAAACAAAAAATAAAATCAGGGAGCCAGTATTATAATAAGCAAACAACCAGTATAAATAAGCCTGCAAATATTATCATCATTTTTATGGATGATATGGGTTATGGCGATCCGGAATGTTATGGTGGTGGCCCGTATCATACGCCGCATATCAATCAGCTAGCAGCAGAAGGCATGCGCTTTACTAATTTTTATGATGCACAAGCGGTATGTTCTGCATCAAGAAGTGCATTGCTTACAGGATGCTATCCAACGAGGATCGGCATTAGTGGCGCATTAGATCATAATAGTAAGATCGCGTTAAATCCAGAAGAAGAAACCATTGCTGAATTATTAAAAACAAAAGGCTACAAAACTGCCATCATTGGCAAATGGCATTTGGGAAATAAGCAGCCTTATCTACCACTACAAAATGGGTTCGATGAATTTTTTGGCTTACCCTATTCGAACGATATGTGGCCTGTGTATTATGATGGCACACCGTGGACAGATACCACAAGTTATCGATCAACTTATCCGCCCCTACCATTGTATGAAGGAAATCAAGTGGTAAAAACATTAAAGACTTTAGACGATCAAGCACAACTCACTACAGCATACACAGAAAGAGCGGTGAAGTATATTCATCAAAATAAAAACAATCCTTTCTTTTTATACCTCGCACATTCCATGGTGCATGTGCCTATTGCAGCATCATCGAAATTTAAAGGAAAGTCCGGTGCTGGATTATTTGGAGATGTGATGGAAGAAGTGGATTGGTCGGTGGGTGAAGTGATGAAAGCACTCAAAACAAATGGAATCGCAGAAAACACTTTAGTGATCTTTAGTAGCGATAATGGTCCGTGGTTAACTTTTGGTAATCACGCAGGAAGCTCCGGAGGATTAAGAGAAGGGAAAGGGACTGCATGGGATGGAGGTTTGAAAGTTCCTTTCATTGTAAACTGGCCAGGTAAAATTCCCAAAGGAACCATCTGCAATAATTTAACTACAACAATGGATATGCTTCCAACCATTGTAGACATCTGCAAAGCAAAACTTCCTACCAAAAAAATTGACGGTGTAAATGTGATCGATCTTTTTTTAGCAAAGAAAGATGCGAATCCACGCGATGAGTTTGTATACTATTACGATAGGAATAGTTTAAAAGCAATCCGCAAAGGCAATTGGAAACTCGCATTTCCCTGTGTGTCGCAGACCTACGATAAACCAGGAGCTATTGGACATGATGGGTTCCCAGGAAAATACGGATCTGATTCAGTTAGATTGGCCTTGTACAATTTAGCAACTGATGTGGGAGAAGAAAGAGATGTAAAAGATCAGCATCCTGAAATCGTAAAACAGTTAACAGCACTAGCAGATATATACCGAAAAGAAATCGGAGATGGTTTAACTAAACAAGTAGGAACGGAAGTAAGACCTGCAGCTAAATTTAACTAATCAAAATGCTAACTTTAAAATCAATCAGATCACCAATAATAAAATCGCCAATCAATTATTAACAGGGCTTCCTCCACGTAAGGGTTGGGAGCAGTATTATAAAATTTAGTACGATAAAAATTTAAAATATAATAATGAAAAGAATAGTACTTTTTTTGATTCTTGCTTTGATATCGGTTATGCCAAAACTTATCATGGCACAGCAACCACTGCGTCCCGGTCCTCAGCCCGCAATTGAGAATGCCGAGAAGTTTAAGTTGGGTATAGCTGGATATACTTTTATGAAATTTGATATTGATAAGGCGCTTGAAACTTTTCAAAGGGTGGATGTGCACTATTTATCGATCAAAGATTTTCATCTTCCATTAAACAGTACTGTTGAGCAGATCGCTGCATTTAATGAGAAGCTGAAAGCAAAGGGAGTAACGGGTTATGCTGTTGGTCCAATTTATATGAAGTCGGAAGCAGATGTTGATCGTGCATTTGAATATGCCAAAAAGGTGGGGGTAAAACTCATCGTTGGCGTGCCTAATTACGAATTACTTCCTTATGTAAATAATAAAGTAAAAGAGTATGATATCAAATTGGCCATTCATTTACACGGACCAGACATTGCCATCTATCCGAATGCAGAAGATGTATGGAATCATGTGAAAGACCTTGACCCAAGAATGGGGATGTGTTTGGATATTGGTCATGATACAAGAGCAGGTAAGGATGCAGTAGCCGACTTAAAACTTTATCAGTCGCGTGTTTTTGATATGCACCTGAAAGATGTAACAGCTCCTACAAAATTGGGTTATTCGTTGGAAGTTGGTCGCGGAATTATTGACTTTCCAGCTTTAGTAAAGATGCTTCGTAAAGTAGGTTATACTGGTGTTGTATCTCTAGAACATGAGAAGGATATGGACAATCCTTTTATGGGAATAGCCGAAGACATTGGTTATTTCAGAGGCGTTATCAGATCAACTAAATAGTGTTACTTTTTTTCTGTAGCTTCTTTTGTAGCAACTTTTTGAGCAACCATCGATAACATATTATCGATGGTTGTTCTATTTAAGTAAGTGCCTTTGCGAATGAGTGCAAAGATCTTTTGGGTGTTATGAATATCTATTAATGGATTGGCATCTAAGATCAATAAATCAGCAATCTTATCTTTTTCAACAGCCCCGAAGTCTTTTGATTGATTAAAAAAAGCTGGACCATTTATTACAGAGGATTTCAATGCTTCATGAATGGGTAATCCATAATACACCATCATGGCTAATTCGTAGTGTAAACCAATTCCTGGATAATTAAAAGAGTTTAAATAACCTGCATCAGTACCAGCCAAAAAAGGTACACCTGCTTGGTATAGCCAGGGTATCAAGTGTGCAGCTGTTTCAAAACTTTGGTGTCTCGCAACAATTGCTTGAGCATCATCTTTTGATGCACGATCAACACGCCAGGCATAAGTTCTTTTTAATGCTGGTCCGAGGTATTTTAAGTAATCGTCGTGCTGGTGATTGTCTTGATCAAGATAGGTTGTTATATAGCTTCCATTCATAGTCGGCACAACAGCAGTTCCATTCGCCGCTAACAATTTGAATTTGCGAATGGCAGTAGCACTATCTATTGATTGCATTAATTGAGTTGCTGCTTCTTTTGCATTGATCTTATTTTCTCTACGCAGTGCAGTAATTCTTTCCTCATTTTTTGATGCAGCGCGAAGCATATAACCAAGGTGTTCAACAGTTGATAAACCTGCATCAGATAATTCGTTCAAAGTATATTGAACAGGTGCATGACCAGAAACCTTCCAACCTCTTTTACGAGATGCTTTGATCGAAGTAACAAATAGCGCAGGATCTAAAGCATTGTCGGTGATTTTTATAAAGTCGACTTTTAATTTTTGCAATGAATCCAAAGCAATATTCATTTCTGTTTCATTGGCAATTTCTAGGTCGCCAGGCCAGATCGATTTTGGTCCTTCTAGTTTTGGTCCGGATGTAAAAATAGTCGGACCCACTAATTTATTTTCTGCAATTTCTTTTTTCCATTCCAAAACATCATCACTAATATCTCCAGCACAATCTCTAACTGTAGTAACACCCATGGCAATAAAGAGTGGCAGGAGCCATTTATTTTCTTCTCTTAAAGTATCGCCGCCAAAATGAACATGCATATCCCATAAAGAAGGCATCATGTATTTGCCTGTTGAAAGGATGGATTGGCGAGAATTGTATTTTTTATCGATCCCGCTTTTTCCAACTTCGAGAATTCTACCATTACTGATCACCACTGTTTGATGAGCTTGTATACGGTTGTGCAACACATCAACAATCGAAATGTCATGTAGAATTAGGTCTGCCTTTTGAGTTTGGGCAAACAAACACAATTGAACTAACAAGCAAATAGGCATCAGAATAAATTTCATATACATCTTAATAATTATTTAGTACCTAAACAGGTTTTAAATCGGTTCACTTTTTCTTTATATGAAGACAAGTATTTTGCTTTTGCTGAATTTGACAAAAATGAGCTTTCAATCATTTCCTCCACTTGCTTTTGGGTAGTTTGAAATGAATCAATTATTCGTTCAGCCCTTTTTTCTACAATTCCCAATTTCAATGCCAGTTCCATAAAATTCTCTTTACCGTAATAGCCATAGGAACTGTAAAAAGCAGAGTTTATATCCTCTGAATACAATGCTAATGCTGTATCAGATTCCTGCGGACTGTGAATAACTGTACAAAGTAAATCATATGCTGGTGCCAGCAGGTACTCACCAGTATTTTTACGAATCAGCGAAAAATTTTTCAAGTGTGCATCCCCATTTGAAATAACATAATTAAAAACTACTAATTGAAAGAATTTTTCAAGAGCAGGTATTGCAGCAGCTACATACTTTTTAATAAGCAGCCCGATTTCTTCATAACTGCCTTCGTACTTAAAAGTTTCACCGTGGGTTTTTCTGGTGCTGTTGGTTAGTTGGGCAAAATCTTCCTGCAAATATTTATCCCCGCTAGGTTGCAGGTCAAATCGTTTGGTTATATAAGCCGGTTGTTGATCTTTAAATGTAATTAGGCCATTGGCTGCTGTTCCAATTCCAAAAACTTGTGCAGCAATCTGCATAGTGAGGTGTTCATTTTCAGGCACCTGATCTAGTTCCACTAACTGTTTTGCAACTGGAATGGGTTTTAAAATATATTGGCCTTTCTTTTCGCAAAGTTCCAGTATATTTTTTTCCAACTTTAATGAATATTTCAGTTGAATGCCAGAGATGGATAATCGTTTGCTGTATTCCTGAAAAGTGGTTAAGTTGTCTGCCTTAGGTGCATCGAAAGCAAGTACTGTTGGCACTTTCAACTTATTAAAAAGTTTTTTGCGACAACTCAAACAATAACCCTCAGCTACTTCTTTATAACAGCCCCTGCATTGCATTTGATTATATTTTTTTTACCGTAATCGCGCCAATCGTATCGTCACCTGCAGTTTCAAGTAAACGAGTAAAATCATCATTCTCATCAATTTTCAACAGTCTGCACTGTATATCTTTATTCACTCCTTCAGACAATAGTCCGTAAAAAAAGGGGAAAAGAAATGCCGACCTGTGTTGCTGCTCGTTTTTGGGTAAGGTTAAACTGATGGAAGGTTTTTCCTTTGATTTTGCGTATGCTTCTTCGTAAGTAAAAATATAAGACCCTTCAGCTTCTTTTTCAAGATATCCCGCCAATTCACCATTATTATATACTGCTCCCTTCATTCCCCTACGATTTTAACCTGTACCATCATTTCAAGCCCCAATACTTCAAATAGTTTACTAAATGAGCTAATGGAAGGGTTCCCCTTGCCATTTTCAATTGAATAAATTGTTTTGGTGGTAATTCCAGTCATTTCAGCTAGGTCTTCCTGTTTCAATGAAAGCCCTATTCTTCTTTGCTGTATCAATTGCCCTATTTCTACCTGGTTCATCGGAAATATATTTCTGAATTTCTATAAAAGTATAGAAATATTTCCATATCAACTGCATTTCAGAAATATATTACCATTTTTAGAGAAAAAGGATAAACACTGGGCAAATTTGAGGTGCATCGGAAATGAAATACCGATATGCAATAAATTAAGTGCTAAAAGGCAGGTTCTATTATTGATAAGGGTATCTAAACTTTTCTTATTCAATAAAATTGCTTCAACTAAAATAAATGAACTAATTGTTTCGATGGAGAAGATAATTGGGTTAAATACAATCTATTGATTCAAACAACATTTTTTATATTTTTTACCGCTGCCACAGGGGCAAGGTTCATTTCTTCCAATTTTAACAGATAATTCAGTCGCTTGTTTTTGATTGCCGTAAAAATCATCGTCAGTATAGCTAGCCCAAGTAGTTAGGATGTTTTTATATAATTCAAAAATATTGGTAATTTTTCTTTTAGGATTCATCCCTAGTGGTTTATTAAAATAATCAACCACTTCTTCATAGCTTCCATTAATGGTGGGGCTTACTCTTTTTATATCGTATAACTCTTTAATTAAGGGTAACAATTCTTTGAATCCACAGTCAATAATATCACCAACGATTAAACCATTAAATTCACTATCTATGACATTATCTTTTTGGTCTGATTTGATAAAAAAACTTAGAAGTTCTTGATATATATGAGCAATTTTCTTTCTTTTTTCGGGTTGATGATGAGCTGTTTGGGAAAGTACTTCAGTTACAGCAAGTTTTGAATAAGTAGTTATCCCTGGTTTTAGTAGGAACTGTTTAAGTAATTCTAAATTATTTTGTGAGAGTAAATATATAGGATGCCAAATGGTTTCACTTATATGGTCACCAAACCAATAATCCAGTAGTTTTTCATTATTTTCTAGCAAATCTAAAATTAATGGTAAGCTATTTTCTGACTTTAATTCGCCTAATAAACAAATGGCATGGAGAGGAAAACTTTCTTTGGTTTCATCACGGTTAAATTCAACAAAATACAGGTAGCGATTAACTGCGTCTTTTAGTACTATTTCTAAGTCAGCTATCAGGCTTTCTCTAGGTAATACCAGTATTTCTTTGAGATTCTTTTCAGGTATCCCCAATCCATATTCATATAAATATTTTATTTGTTGATTTGAAAATACTGGTGCTAAGGTTTGCTTAATTATTGGAACCGGTCGTGTACAGGAAACGTTAATACTGTTTGCTGCTTCATCTTCCCACAGTGCTTGATTTTTCTTTATGCGTAAGGGGAATATAAAATTCTCGGCAGTTTCTGTATCTGGATGCATTGGTGCAATTTCTTGTAAAACCAGAAATCTGTTTTCAGCCATTTCTAGGTCATTAATTGCTGCATAATAACGAATGGCTACTTTATAAAAACCGCTAACTTCTGCCAAATGAAATAAATCTCTATCGGGGTAGAGTTCTTTTATTTCCATAGATGTGCCTAGAATTTCTGTAACCTTTTTTAATTTTCCTTCCGTTATATATTGATTGGCTAAATTAAGTTTTGCAAATAAATAATCAGGGTGCTCGGTAAGAATCACCTGGTTTACTTCTGTAGCCTTTTTAAAATTCCCTTTTACACTATAAGCAGCTGATAGGAAATTTTTTAACTGGGGAGATTGAGGGTATTTTACAATTAAATCAGTTAGTTTAT
>JAPLEO010000142.1 GCA_026391125.1 Bacteroidota bacterium | reverse complement strand
GAAGCGAAAGGGGACCGCAAGGCTCCTTTCACTTCCAAAGAAAATAATATTAAATACAACCTAAATATTAAAAATAAACCACAATTAAAAACGGTCAACGTTATTTAGGCATTGACATTCCTCCTCTCTTCACTTTTATCTATTATCTCTTATCTTCTTCCTGCCATTTATCAAGAAATAATCCCACTCGTCATTTTAAAAAAAAATTGAAAAATAATAACTAATTCATTTTCAATCACTTATCCATTGCCCATTACTTCCCCTTGCCCATTACTTGAAAAAACTTGGTACTATGTGTTGCATAGTACCAAATAAAGTTGCATCTTTGTGTAGTCAATGAGAGAATAAGACAAAAACAAAATTAAAAAGTCATAAAAATTATATCATGAAAACGCAAAACAAAAACACCGCAGTAAACATTGAAAAAACAGTTATCGATTCTTTGTATCAAGAAACCAAAGAAACCATCGCTACCAACATGACTACTGCCAACAACAAATCATTCAGCAGCGCAGAACTTTGGAACATCCAACGCAATATGCGCACTAGAACAGGCAGAAGATATTTTATCTAAGCCAAGCGGCAGGCATCAATAAGTAGATGCCGCCAGATCAAAAAAACTTTGACCAGTATTCATAACAAGGTAACCCCTAACAAAAGGGGCCAACCACAAAAACTCCGGCTATGGACATTCAGAACACACAAAGTCAGATGCGAAAGGGCGTATTGGAGTTTTGCATTTTATCCATTATCCGCCAGGGGGAAGTTTATCCCAGTGACCTGGTAGATCGGATGAGGTCAGCCAACCTCCACATTTTGGAAGGCACACTCTATCCTTTGCTTACGCGATTAAAAAATGCAGGACTACTTACTTACCGTTGGGTAGAAAGTAATAGCGGACCGCCACGCAAATATTTTGTCATGACCGATTTAGGTCTTGAGTTCTACGGGGAACTGGAAAGAACCTGGAAAGAACTGGCAGATGCGGTGCAAACACTAACACAACCCGCTGAAGAACAACCAGCAGAACTATCCACCGAAGAAAACCAACCCCAACCTTAACCACACAAAATAAACTGACATGAAAAAGGTAATTAATATAAACTTCCAGGGCAGGGTAATACCCATTGAGGAAACTGCCTACGATATACTAAAACAGTATGTGGAAAGTTTGAGAAGATTCTTTGCCAATGAGGAAGGTCGCGACGAAATCATCAATGATATTGAAGGACGCATCGCCGAATTGTTTGGTGAGAGCCTGAAAAAAGGCGACACCTGCATTACAGATGATACCGTTAATAAGATCATTGCTAGTATGGGTCGACCTGAAGATTTTGAAGGCGAAGAAGCAAACGTTAAGTCTCAATTAGGTGGTGAAGGTAGCCAGCAACAATATAGTGGATACAATGCTTACCAAACAGGCCCAAGAGGAAGACTTTATCGTAACGATACAGATAAATTATTAGGTGGTGTTTGTAGCGGTATCGCTAACTACTTAAGAGTAGACCCTACCATCGTTCGTTTGGTATTTGCATTGATGGTTTTTGGAGCTGGTACTGGAGTACTATTGTATATCCTGTTATGGATCATACTTCCGTCAAAGCCTTTAGTAACAAATATTTCAAGCAAGCGTTTATATAGAAATCCAGAAGAAAAAGTCATCGCAGGTGTAGCCAGCGGTATTTCAGCATATTTTGATATCGCTGTTTGGATTCCAAGATTGATCTTTTGTTTACCATTGGTTTCTGGCATCATCTCTTCTATCCTTCGCCATTCATTTTGGTGGGATGGAGATCCATTCCCTGGCGTAGTATTCGGATCATTTGGAGGAACATTGTTTGTCGTATATGTGATTTTATGGGCTGTAATTCCAGAAGCAAACTCAGCTTCTGAAAAACTAGAAATGCGCGGCGAAAGAGTGGATTTGAATACAATTAAAAATACCATTCAAGAAGACCTAGAAGGATTTAAAAGTAGGGCCGAAAAATGGGGTGGAGAAGTAAACGAAAAAGCACATGAATGGGGCAAAGATTTTACTAACACCGTAAATGAAAAAGGCAAACAATTTACTTCTGAAGTGAATTATGCAGCAAAGAAAACAGGTGGTGGAATTTTTAAGATCATTGGTTTCATCTTCAAAGCATTCTTCTTATTCATTGCCGGCGTAATTGCTTTCGCACTACTAGTTGCATTACTTGCTTTCTTAGTTGCTGGTATCGGAGTATTTCCGTTGAAGAATTTCTTCCTTGAAGGTTTCTGGCAAAACTTCCTAGCATGGTCAACCCTCTTATTATTCTTAGGTGTACCAGTTATCGCTTTTACAACTTGGATAATTCGTAGAATCATGGGTGTGAAGTCAAGCAATAAATCAATCGGATTCACTTTCGCAGGAATGTGGGTACTAGGTTTGATCTCTGCAGGAATCCTCGCATTCATGATCGCTGAAAACTTTGATGCAAGAGCAAGAGATAAGCAACCATTGGCCATCATTCAACCCGCATCTGGAAAATTGATTATCAAAGTTCCTGATAGCAAGGTAAAAGTCTATGGTCGCTGGTTTAAAATGGACGGTCTACTTAGCGTTACAGATGATAGTTTGTTCCTGAATAATGTACGTATCCATTTAGTAAAAAGTAACGACTCTTTATTCCATATGGATGCCACCAAATACAGTAATGGTAGCAACGAATCTGCAGCACTCCGTAATATCAAAGAAATGAATTACGGCATCAATCAGCAAGACAGTACTGTTTGGTTAGATCGTGGATTCTCTTTGCAACGCGGTACAAAATTCCGTAACCAAGGAGTTGTTGTAACCATCTATATCCCGATTGGAAAAAGGATCATGATCGACCATACCGTTAAAAGAAGACTCAATCACTTTGATGTGAACAATGGCAGAAACGATTGGGATTCTGATGAAGACTGGAACGATAACTATGGATGGGATTCTGATGTAGAATATAAAATGACAGCTGGTGGTTTAGAGCGCGCTGATAAAAAAATAAAAGTAGTTGATGAATCTCAAAATGATGGAGACAATTCAAATCAAGACGCGCTTGATAATTACAAGAAAAGTAAAGACGATCTGAAAAAAGAATACGAGAAAAAACAAAAAGAAGCGGAAGAGCTGAAAAAAGAATTGGACAAACCAATTGATAGCACACAGTATCGCTACAAAAAAGCAACTGCTGTTAATGCAACAAAAGCTACAGAAGCGAATACACAATTAGATGATATTCTCGATAGTCACATGTTATTAATGCAAATGGTATTATAAACTCGGTTGAAGTTGGGAAATAAAAGAACCTCTTTCTGATCTCAGCAAGAGGTTCTCCCTTCCTATCAACAGAAAATTAGTTGGTAATTATAGTTGGTTGTAAGAGCAGGATCGTAGGGTCCTGCTTTTTTATTTTTACTTGCCCCCGTCTTCACTTATTTTTGCTTAGAAATACCACTACAACCTCATGAAAAACACTGCTTTTACTCAGAAACACATTGCATTAGGGGCCAAAATGGCCGAATTTGCTGGATACAATATGCCCATCAGTTATAGTGGAATCAACGACGAACACGCTGCAGTTCGCAAAAACGCTGGCGTATTTGACGTGAGCCATATGGGTGAATTTATCTTGAAAGGTGAAAACGCTTTGGATCTGATTCAACGTGTTACTTCAAATGACGCTTCGAAAATTACAAACGGACAAGCACAGTACAGTTGCCTACCCAACAAAGAGGGAGGTATTGTAGACGACTTGATTGTATACTGTATCGAAAAAGATAAAGTCTACATGTTAGTTGTGAATGCCTCGAATATTGACAAAGATTGGAATTGGATCAGCAGCTTCAATACCAAAAATGTGGATATGGAAAATATCAGTGAAAAAACTTGTCTTCTAGCAATACAAGGACCAAATGCTTGCAAAATTTTGCAACCATTGGCAGAAATGGATATTATGAATTTGAAATACTACACTTTCGTTAAAGGGAAGTTTGCTGGTATTGATAATGTATTGATCAGCGCCACAGGATACACTGGATCTGGTGGTGTTGAAATTTATTTCGAAGATACAAACGGTGCTGCCGATAAAATTTGGGATGCCATATTTGAAGCCGGTGCCGCTCAAGGTATTAAACCTATTGGCTTAGGTGCAAGAGATACACTTCGCTTAGAAATGGGTTACTGTTTATATGGTAATGATATCAACGATACCACATCACCCTTAGAAGCTGGATTGAGTTGGATCACCAAATTCACGAAAGACTTTACCAATAAAGCTTTCCTTGAAAATCAAAAAGCAACAGGTGTTACAAAAAAATTAGTAGGATTTGAAATGTTAGAGCGCGGAATTCCTCGTCACGATTATATCATCAAAGATGCTGCAGGAAATCCAATTGGCACAGTAACAAGTGGCACACAAGCACCTTCCTTGAATAAAGCTGTAGGATTAGGTTATGTTGCTTCTGCACATGCCGCAGTTGATTCTGAAATTTATATTGACATTAGAAATACATTGGTAAAAGCAAAAGTGGTGAAAGCTCCTTTTGCATAAATTAGATTCTATAATAAAAGCCCGGATCAATTATTTGGTCCGGGCTTTTTGTTTGATTAGCTCTTATTACTCTGATACCAAATCGTATTACTATTGGTTTCTGAAAATAATTCTTTGCTATAATTTCTTAGATCTTCTTCTGTTACTGCATAATACTTTTCTAACTCGGTATTCATCAAATTAGCATCGCCAAGTAGTTCATAAAAAGCAAGACTACTTGCCCTACTACTGATGCCCATATCTTCAAAAGCCATGACGCTTTCAGTTTTATTTTTCACCTTTTGCAATTCTTGTGGAGACACCAATTCAGTACAAACAATTGCTACTTGCTCCATCACAGCAGCTTCAGCTTTAGCCATATCAACGCCTTGTACCAATTTACCTTCAATGGTAAATAATCCTGGATCAATACTTCCATAATGGTAACAATCAATCCCTGAGAATAATTGCTGTTCTTTCACTAATGATTGGAACAAACGGGAAGATCCACCTCCACCCAAAATTTCGGTCAGTAAATCAGCAATATAATAGCCATCGTCTAACCTACCTGCCATATGCCATGTCTTTACAAATGCATCAACAGGTACATTGGCTTTTACTTCCAACCGATGTGCTTCTGTTTGAACGGGTTCTACTGGCAGATTTCTGTGATATTTTTCGCCAGCTGGAATTGGCCCAAACCATTTATCGGCCATCGCTTTTACCTCTGATGCTGGCGTTGGTCCGGCCACTACCAGAATTGCGTTTGCTGGACAATAATGCTTTTTAAAAAATTGTCTTACATCATTGATCTTAGCATCTTCTACGTGTTTCAACTCTCTACCGATGGTCATCCAACGATAGGGATGAGTAGAGAAAGCCAATTCACGCATTTTAAACCAAAGATCGCCGTAGGGTTTGTTGATATAGTGCTCTTTAAATTCTTCGCAAACTACTTTTCGTTGTACCGATAAACTCTTCTCGCTAAACGCCAAACTCAGCATTCGATCGCTTTCTAACCAAAAAGCCGTTTCCAGGTTTTGTACTGGAACCTGACAATAATAATTAGTAAGATCATTTGTTGTATACGCATTATTCTCACCTCCCGCCACTTGCAACGGCGCATCATAGTCGGGAATATTTACACTACCTCCAAACATCAAGTGTTCGAACAAATGCGCAAATCCTGTTTGCTCGGGGTTCTCATCTCTAGCACCTACATCATACAATACATTCACTACTGCCATGGGTGTTGAATTGTCTTCATGTACAATTAGCCTCAAACCATTATCTAATACAAAGCGTTGATATGTTATCATAATTATTAAAAGGAAGCTGCAAATTAAGCACTTGCAAACTATTATATGGGATAAGAATTGTATTTGCCTATTTTTTCCTGATATCCTTTACAACCATCGTAAGTATCATGGGTTCCTTATCTCTAAAAATCACCACTTTTATTTTGCCAATGGAATTTTGAAAAAGGTTTTTATATGCTTGTATATTTCTTGAAATATTATTTTCAATGGAGAAAATCACATCTCCAGATTTAAAGCCTGCAAGATCCCCAGGTGAACCGGGAATAATATCGATCACTTTAATTTCAGAATCTACCTGATAAATTCCTAAACCCGTATAGGCATAATCAAAATTCTCATAAGCATGCGAATTGGCTTTGATATGAATCCGTTGATCCGGATAATTCAAAATGAGGTTAAATCTTCTGAGCAAATCATTTCCTATGATTCCACCCAGAATTGGGTAACTGGTTACATTAAATTCATCATCAAAAATGTGTACGGGTACTTGTTTAAATTTATATGGACCAATTTTTATTTCTTTCACAACGGTCAAAGACATTACTTTCTTACCCCCTAATCCTTCTGCCTGTGTTGTATAAATTGCCCTCCCTTTTTTAAGGAATGCACTATCATCTACAAAGTCTTTCGACAATAAAAAACATAATCCTGCTCCAGTATCAAAAATGAACCTGTTATTTACATTTCTTCCATCAGTTATAGAAGCTGGATACATTGGAAGATTTGAAAAATCAGGGTGCAGCATAAACCCTCCTCTTGGATATTTAAACAACCCAGGTGAGTACACTTCGATCATCATATCGTCATAACTCAGTTTAACAATATATCTCCGTAAAAAACTAAATCCAATAACGCCATCAATGCGAACCCCATACACACTCGATAATAATTCGTAGTCGTTGATATGAAAATCGAGATGTTCAACGTCTAGTCCCTTTAAATGCAGGGTATGATTAAATGCAAAATCAACCAGCTTCAAACCAGCAATCCCTCGAATGGTTCTATTGCTTTTACTAATAGGGAACCCCAATTCAGCAACCGTTGTTGAGTCGAGCGAAATGCCTCCACTACCCGTATCTAATACAAAATTCAATGAGTCTACGCAGTTATCTACCTTGGCTTTTAGTACAACAATTCCACCATTCAATTGTGCAAACGGGAAGCGTGTCAGTAATTTTGCTTGCTCTTGTACGAATTCCTCTTGGGCATACAAATTCCCAAAAACAAAAAGGACAAAGGATAATATCATCAGGTAAGCCTTCTTCACGCAGATGAATATACTAAATAATCAATATTCTCTTATTACCATTACAGGAAACATAAATATCTTTTAACAACGGTAAAAATGGACAGTTTAACGATGTTAACCCTAACTTTGCAGCAGTAAAATTTTATACAGATGCAGTTAGCAGACCTATACAAAAAAGCTTTAGCATTCGAATTTTTAACGGTTGAAGAAGGCATATTTTTATTTGAACACGCACCTCTGACCGAATTAATGAATGTAGCTGATGAACTTAGAAAGATTCAAGTACCTCATGGAAAAGTTTCTTGGCAGATCGACAGAAATGTAAATACAACCAATGTATGTATTGCGAATTGCAAGTTTTGTAATTTTTATAGGATACCTGGCCATGCCGATGCCTATATCACAGACATGCCTACCTACCGCATAAAAATTGCCGAAACATTGAAATATGGCGGAGACCAATTGTTGTTGCAGGGCGGCCACCATCCTGAATTAGGTCTCGACTTTTATACCAATACATTCCGTGCAATTAAACAGGAATTTCCGCAATTAAAATTACACGCACTCGGACCGCCAGAAGTAGCACATATCAGCAAGTTGGCTAAAATGAGTCATTATGATACCTTAAAAGCATTGAAAGAATCAGGTCTTGATTCATTACCAGGCGCAGGTGCTGAAATTTTGATCGATCGGGTTAGAAGACTGATTTCGAAAGGTAAATGTGGCGCAGACGAATGGTTAGAAGTAATGCATCAGGCACATAACCTGCATATTACTACTAGTGCTACCATGATGTTCGGCCATGTTGAGACCATTGAGGAAAGATTCATCCATTTGGTTAAAATCAGAGAAACCCAAAGTAAGAAACCAGCAGATGCTAAAGGATTCTTGGCATTTATTCCTTGGACATTCCAAGATGCTGATACCTTATTGGCTAGAATCAGGGGAGTACATAATTTAATCACGCCTGATGAATATATCCGGATGATCGCGATGAGTAGGATCATGTTACCAAATGTCAAGAATATTCAAGCGAGCTGGTTAACCGTGGGTAAACAAACCGCTCAAATCTGTTTACACGCTGGTGCAAACGACTTTGGAAGCATTATGATCGAGGAAAATGTGGTTAGTGCAGCAGGTGCTCCCCATCGTTTTACCTATAAAACCATTCAGGAAGCGATCAAAGAGGCAGGTTTTGAACCACAATTAAGAAATCAACAATATGAATGGCGGGATATTCCAGAAACGATTCAGGAACAAGTCATTAACTATTAATTTTTCACAAAGGCCTCGAATTCGAGGCCTTTTCTTTTTCATTTGATATATAAGCAATATTTTCGCCATGTAATTCGTTAAGCTTAGTAACCCAGACAAGTGAAATGATTGCTATGAATATCTTTAAAGCACTTATATGCTTAGATTATTACAATCTAAGAATACAAAACAGGGCCAGAGAAGCTGGTTCTGGCAGTGTACATAGGATTGGCATCGCTTGGATCTGTAACATTTTGACCATTGGAGGAGGCTATTTTATCTATTTCAAACTCCACAATCAGCCCGATGTAGTGTACGATACCCTTTATAAATTGCATTATTACGAACTAGCTGGAAGAGTGATTATGATGGTACTCCTAACCATTATTTACCTAATTGCATTTACCATTTACGGCGATAAAGCAACCATACAGTCTACCTTAAAAACCTATATTGGCCTTCCCTCGGATCGTCAAGAAAGGATTGCAAAAAATGCTAGTCGTTATTTCACGATCTCCTTGATCCTATTCTTAGCTGTTGCCAGCACCCTTGTTTATTTGTTTAAAATTCAGCCAACTGTAGTCTAATTTTTTAGATTTCCCATTTATTATCTGAACGGTACAAGTTCAGCAAGTATTTTTTTTTCCTTTGCTGTAACTTAAAGGAGCCGAAACCGTATAATAGGAAAGGCTAACATTCAATCACTGATCAGCGCTTATGACCGAGTTCGAATACAATCAATGTGTTAATCAATACGCCGATAACGTATATCGGTTTATTGTGAAAAACCTCAGGCATGAGGAAGACGCAAGGGATATTGTGCAATCGGCATTCGAAAAAATGTGGCGTAATAGGGATTCTGTAGAAGCGGCTAAATCTAAATCGTTCTTATTCACTGTAGCTTATAACCAAATGATCGATCATATCCGTAAATCAAAACGGATCCAATTAAAGGACGAGTTCAATGAAGATGGAAGAAGTCAATTACAGCGGAATTCGAACTTAAAAAAAACGCTGATGGAAGCTTTGAACAGATTAAATGAAACGCAAAAGAGCTTGGTGATGCTGAAGGATTATGAAGGGTATAGTTATGAAGAAATTGGTCAGATCATGGATTTAACGGAGAGTCAGGTAAAAGTTTATTTACACCGTGCTCGTTTGGCATTGCGTAATTACTTAGTTAGTCCAGAAAACGTTAGTTAGCATTCGATAATATTCGAAATATGAACATCAACCGATTAAACTACGAAAATTATTTTCTGCTTTATGTAGACGGGGAACTGTCTGCCGTAGAGATGCAAGCTGTTGACAGCTTTGCAGCAGAGAATGAGGATCTGGCTGATGAACTAAACACGCTTTTACAAACAAAATTACCATCAGAATCCGACGACATATTCGATAACAAATCAATTCTATTCAGAACTGCTTCTGATCATATTAATAGCATCAATTGCGAAGAACAATTTTTATTGTTTGTTGATGATGAATTAACAGAGCAAGAAAAAAAAGAAACTTTTGATTTTGTAGCTGCTAACCCACACTACTTAACAACATTTGATACAATTAAACAAACCAAACTACCAATAGAAACAATTGTCTTCCCTTATAAGGATTCATTGTTTAGAAAGGCCGAAGAGAAAAAACCAGTGATAGTCATGCAATGGTGGAAGCTAGCTGTTGCTGCAGCATTGATTGGCATAATTGCTTTGATTGGTGTTTTCGCACCATTCAATTATAACAATTCAGATTTGGCAAAAACAAAGCTCAATAATAACTCTTTTAAAAATTCGAATTCATCCAAAGAGCCTTCAATTGATGTAAAGAAAAATATTCTTGAGCAACCAATCTTTGTACAAAAAAATAAAACAACAACAGATAGAACAATTGAAGTGCCAGCTTTACAAACAAAACAAGTAGCACCAATTGTAGATGAAAATTTGATTGCAAAAACAGATGTCCCTAAACAAAAAATAGAACAAGAAACAATTGCAATTAATACAAACAATACTATTTCAACAACCAATAATCCCACCATTGGATCTGAATCAAATGCGCATGCCAATCGGATCATAGCAGTGAACAATCGAATCCAATCAAACGAAGAAACCAACTACGTAAAACCAGCTGTATATAAAGAACTGGATACAGACGACGAAAGAAAGAGTTTGTACGTTGGGTCATTAGAAATTAATAAAGATAAATTGCGTGGTTTTTTACGCAAAGCATCTAGTCTATTCAAAGGCAAAAACAAAGCCGAAGAAGAAAAAACAGAAATATCCAATAGCCACTCATTAGAATAATAGAAAACAATAACCACATGAAAAGTCTAGTAATGTTATTTGTAGCCGCAATGGTTACCACAGCAAGTTTTGCACAAAAAGATAGTTCAGCCTATAATACCGATACGGTAAAAGTTGGAAATTTTGTGATCATCAAAAAAAATAAAGGTGCCGTAGAAACACAAACAAGTGTTTGGCATGATTGGGACAAAACAGTAGATGTAAAGATCGAACGACGTCCTCGCAAAAAATCGAATGTTAGCACCAATTGGTGGATCATGGATTTAGGTTTTGCGAATGTTAGAGATGAAACCAATTATACAAACGCGCAAGCTGGTAGTTATTTTAAGGGACCCGTTAATCAAAACAGCTACCAATTAAACACAGGAAAATCAAGCAATGTAAATATCTGGCTCTTCATGCAAAAGCTGAACGTGTATAAGCATGTAATAAACTTGAAATATGGTTTGGGTTATGAAATGTATAATTTTCGTTACGACAGTAGATTGAGTTATCGTAAAGATCCAACTGCCTATGTTTATAACGACAGTATCTCTTTTTCGAAGAATAAATTATACGTAAGCTATATCACGGTTCCGTTTATGATCAATTTCAATGCTACACCTGACCGTAGAAATGGCTTCAATTTTAGTGTAGGTATGAGTGCAGGGTATTTAATAGACAGCCGTAACAAACAAATCAGTGGGGAACGTGGAAAGCAAAAAGTAAATGGTGACTTTAGCTTTGAACCATGGAGACTTGCAGCCATAGGTGAAATTGGGCTAGGTCCGATTCGCTTATACGGATCTTATAGCGTTAACAAATTACAAAAAGATATTACCCGAGTTGAACAGTATCCATACGCAATAGGGATTCGTTTTAGCAGATGGTAAGAATTGGTTATCAATAGTTTCTCATGTTGGAAACGCCCCTTTTCTAAGGGGCGTTTCGCTTTTATTAATACAAAATGTTTGGTATTTGGGAAATCAATAACAATCTTTTCCTTTATGTTGCGTTTAAATAAAAAAGCAACCATGAAAAAGTACTACATCTTCCTATTGCTGATCGGCATCATGGCGATGAATACTTCTTTCAGATTACCCTATCATATTGACCCCAAAAATGCCAACAAAAACAGTTTTACTGTTTTAATTAGTAAAAGTAATTATACACTTACGCTATTAGACGCTTCTGGAGAATGGATAACCAGTTATCCTGTTGTTTTCGGAAGTAAAGATTTGGGCGATAAAATGATGCAAGGCGATCGTAAAACGCCAGAAGGTACTTTTCACATTGTTGCAAAGAGAAGACATGAGAAATGGAATCGATTTATTTCGATCGATTATCCTACTACAGAAAGTATCGAAAAATTCAATATTCGCAAAGCAGAAGGTTTAATACCTGCGAGCGCTAAAATTGGAGGCGAGATCGGTATTCATGGAGTATGGCCACATGAAGATTATGCCATTGATCAATATCAAAATTGGACCGAAGGTTGTATTAGTACTAAGAACAATTATATTCAAGAACTATTTGAAATCTTACCCGTAGGCACTACCGTGATTATTGAACACTAATTCAAAAATCCACCTACCGTACTCATCCATTTTGCATTTTCATTTTTACAAAGGCTCTGATGTGCACTTTGTGCATAGATCATCAAGAATTTATTATGACTTGCTAAGTTCTTATAGATGGCCTGCGTCTCGGCTTGTGTAACCCTTGGATCGTTCAAGCCCCATTGCAATAATACTGGGCAATTTACTTTTGATGCAAAATCTTGTGGTCGAAAATCGAAAGCCCAATTTCTTTGCTCAATGCCACCCCAGAAAGTTAACAACGTGCTCATTGGTTCAGCGGGAATATGCATCATTTTAACGCGTCCTTCTACTCCGTTCTTTAAAGTACCAAATGGCATTTCCAAAATCAATTTATTGGGCTTGAGATTAAATTGATCCATTGCAGATAAAATGGTGGCAGCACCTAAAGAAATACCCCACATAACAATATTTTTTTCTCCGCCTGCTTTTACATAATCATAGGCAGCTTTCACATCTTTGGATTCATCATAACCAATGGTACAAACCTCACCTTCACTATTTCCATGTGCTCTGAAATCTGTCATGATTACATTCCAACCCATTTCATGAAATGCAGTGGCCTCTTTGATGATTCCGCTCTTACAACTGCCATGGCCATGAAACATAACGATGGTGCCCTTTGCATTACTATCTACTTTTGCATACCAACTCTCCAATTTCACACTATCTTTTGTTACCAGTGTAATAGTTTCATGTTTTACTTGAAAAGAATCTACCACTTTACTTTTTGAATACTTTACGCCAACAAAAATTGCAGCAGCTTTTTCAGAAAAGCTCATCTGATCTGGCTTCTTTGCCGGCGGAATACCTGCATAAAAATGTGTGAATTTATAGGCATGAAATGCTGCCATAATATTCAATAGCACAAAAATTCCTACAAAGAAAATGAGTATTCTTTTTAACAACTTGGCAAGCATAGCAGATAATTAATTAGTCAATTTTATTAGCACCAAAGTACGGTAATAAAACTTCTGGCAAATGAATCCCATCTTCTTTTTGAAAGTTCTCTAAAATACACGCCATAATTCTTGGCAATGCTAAAGAGCTACCATTGAGTGAATGCGTCAATTGTGTTTTACCAGTAGCATCTTTATAACGGCATTTCATTCTGTTGGTTTGGTAGTTTTCAAAATTTGAAACACTACTCACTTCCAACCAACGCTCTTGCGCAGCACTGAATACTTCAAAGTCATATGTGATTGCTGATGTGAATCCCATATCACCACCACACAAGCGTAAGATTCGATAAGGCAATTGTAAAGATTGTAACAAACGCTCTACGTGCTCAACCATTTCATCCAGCACTTGATAGCTGGTTTCTGGTTTTACTATTTGGATTACTTCTACTTTATCAAATTGGTGTACCCGATTTAATCCACGAACGTCTTTACCAAAACTTCCAGCCTCTCTTCTAAAACAAGGCGTATACGCCGTCATCTTGATGGGCAATTCAGACTCCTTGACGATCGTATCGCGATAAATATTGGTAACAGGAACTTCTGCAGTTGGGATCAAATAAAAATTATCTGCAGTGGCATGATACATCTGGCCTTCTTTGTCAGGTAACTGCCCAGTTGCAAAAGCACTGGCTTCATTTACCATAAATGGCGGGATATATTCTGTATAGCCTGCCGCAGTATTATAGTCTAAGAAATAAGTGATCAGAGATCGCTGCAATTTCGCGCCCCTGCCTTTGTATAAAGGGAAACCACTACCTGTGATCTTCGCACCAGTTTCGAAATCTACCAGATCATAGTTTTTGATCAGATCCCAATGAGGTAGTGCACCAGCATGAAGCGCAGGTTTTTGTCCGCCTTCCCGAACCACCACATTTTCTTCTGGTGTTTTACCTTCCGGCACTTGTTCATAGGGCAAATTGGGCAAAAGAACCAGGTTTGCTTGTAGATCCGCTTCTACTTTTGCCATTTGTTCTTTTAAGGGTTCTAATGCAGCTTTCCAACCGGCAACGTCGGCTTTGGTAGCTTCCGCCGCTTCCTTATTTCCTTGAGCCATTAGTTTACCGATCTCTTTAGAGGCGGCGTTAACTTTGGCTTGGGTATTATCGAACTCGTTCTGCAAACGCTTTCTATCATCATCCAGCGAAACGATCAAATCAACCAGATCTAACTGTTTAAACTGTTTTACTGCCAGCCTTTTCTTCACTTCTGCAGGATTATTGCGCAGAACATGCACTTGTAACATAGAATCAATTTTTGCAAATATAACTTTTGCAAGCTGATGAAAGCAACCTTGAACCTTTTACCTTTGCAACTATGTTTATTCAAGATGATTTGCAGCAGCGTTGGTGGACCTTAGAGGCTAAATTGGTGGAAAGATTTGGCAAAAAGCCCGATTTAGAGGCCGTTTTGTTCTTAATTGGTATGCAGGAAACTGGATATGTGGTAGAAAAAATCAGTAAAGAGCAGAAACAAGACCTGATGCATATTGCTGTTTGTACGGTTCTGGGTCAGAGTGGTTATTATGTCAAAGAGGGAAATGA
This sequence comes from Bacteroidota bacterium, assembly GCA_026391125.1. Classification (GTDB taxonomy): domain Bacteria; phylum Bacteroidota; class Bacteroidia; order Chitinophagales; family Chitinophagaceae; genus Sediminibacterium. The sequence continues at coordinate 4,965 of JAPLEO010000142.1, read as the reverse complement.
TGAAGAGGGGTGGCCTCATTTCAAACAATTGAAGGAATTACCTTCTCAGGACCTTCGTGAGCAAGAAAATTTCATCAAAGACCATGTGCTTTTATACTTTGAACAGATCGGATTTTAAAATTACTCGGCCTTAGGTATTCTTCTATTTTTATACAATATTTGCAACTATAAAAACTATAACATGAATTTTCCTGCCACTTTAAAGTACACAAAAGACCACGAATGGATTCTATTGGAAGGCAATACTGCAACCATTGGCATCACTGATTTTGCACAACACGAATTGGGCGATATCGTATACGTTGACATCAATACTGTTGGTAAAACTTTAGCTGCTGAAGAAATTTTCGGTACAGTAGAAGCAGTAAAAACCGTGAGCGATCTTTTCTTACCTGTTGCTGGCACTGTTACTTCTATCAACCCTTTGTTAGAAAAACAACCAGAATTGGTAAATACTGATGCGTATGGTGATGGCTGGATGATTAAAATGGAAGTTGCCAACCTTGCAGATGTAGCAGCTCTAATGAGCAATGAAGCTTATGGTGCACTAGTAGGATAAGAATATACGAAAACTGCATACGCAAAGTTTTATCTTCGCGTATGCAGTTTTTTAGAAAATTCCCCTTTCTTCCAGCGATAGTGTTCTTTATTGTTACTGTTATACTATTAACACTTCCTGGATCAAGTTTCCCTAAATCCCAATTATTTGATATCCCCTATTTTGATAAATGGGTACATATTGGATTATTCGGACTCCTCTGTTTATTATTCTCTTTCCCAATTATAGATTTATCAATTAGTGATTCTCAAAAAAGGAATTGGTTTTTGGGAATTTCTGTTATTGGTATCTGTTATGGTATATCCATAGAGTTTATTCAGAAATATTGGATCCCCAACCGCAGTTTTGAAATGCTCGACATTCTGGCTGATACAACAGGATCTGTATTGGCATGTATTTTTAGCTTATTAAGGTTGAGAGTTAGAAAGCAGGCTTAGGGTATAAAAAAAGATTGGTCCCTGTGGAAACAGGGACCGCAACCAAAACTAACTGCTTATGAGAAAAACGTTTATTATAATTTGATATCTAGTATAATGCAAATGGGATGCCAGATTTTTAAAACTTACTGTTAATAGTTTCTAAATTAATCGACCCTATCTCCGACTTGCTTACACAAAGCTCTGAAAGAAAGACTAAAAAAAATGTGAAGGGAGTAAGAAGAATTTGTTAAGACTACGGACAAACTACGGTATTTGCTGCGGAATTATTCATCGCAGGACTGATCATTGGAATATTTAGGTTTAAGCCCCTCAAAATGAGTAAGATACCCATTGTTGCCACAAAAAAGGGAATGGCTTTTTTCATATGATTGCGCACATTTAAGCTGATAACAGTACCGAAATAGGTTAGTAAAAACATAGCCGGAAACGTACCTAAGCCGAATAAACCCATAAAAGCAACACCACCTGTTAAAGTACCTGCTGCCATTGCGCCTGTAATGGCCAAATAGACCATTCCACAAGGAAGTAAACCATTTGCCATGCCAAGAATGAACATGCCGTATAATTGCTTTTTTTGGATATAAATGGCAATGATGTTTTGTAATTTTTCTTGAAATTTATCCATGAATTTAATTCGGATGAATTTCTTTCCAAATGTTGATTGCAATAAAATCAATAAGATGATACAGCCAAGCGCGATAGAAAAATATTGTTGTAATCCTGCTACATAAAATTGTCTACCAACAAATCCAAAAAACAATCCAAGCATTGCATAAATAAAAATTCTTCCCGTGTGGTATAATAAAATGCCAGTTAATTTTTTGTGTGCTGGTAGATAATAAACGGGTAATGCAAATGCGATGGGTCCACACATTCCCACACAGTGAAAACTACTGATAATACCCAAACCAAAACCTGATATGATTAACTGCCAAGTCATTTTAAGGAATCAATAATTTCTCTTCAAAATAGAAAGTCTCTTTCCCCTGTTGCCAATTGAGCTTTACATTGTACGCAGCTTTCTGAAGACTTTTTTTCATCACGATTTGTCGGTTAGTAGAATCAACTTGCAGCGTAGTATGATAATCTTTTAGTTCATCTGTGATACAATAAAAAAAGACATCACCTGAAATAGCTAATCCTTTTTGCTCTTGGGGCAAATGAATAATAACTGCTTCTGCATCTTGTTCAATTTTTACATCACTTATTTTAGAAGCATTATTTTGGCTATTGATCTTATCCTGATAGCGTAATTCATCTTTATAATAATCTTTACTCACTAAATCGTATTTAGTAGTAACCGCACTATATACTAGGTAGCCAATAAATGCACCAAAAACAATAAACACTACCACTAATTTATTTCCCCAGTTCATTGTTCAATTTTTAATTTGAAAATGTTTGTTTAATTGGCCTAGTTATATCAATAGGTTGAATAACTAGGTAATCAAATTTAGTTACTTTAATTCGCAGCATCCAAAAATAAGGATAGGCGATTTGACTCATAGGTCTATAAAAATGTATTGCGGATAATTTCTATCCGCAATACAAAATAAAGCTAGCAATGGTCGACTACTTATTTAGTAGTTCCGGCTTTAGTTGAATCAACCTTAGCCTTTGAAGAATCAGCTGCTGGTGTAGCACCTGTACTTGCTTTTTCTTCATATAGAGTGCCTTGTGGTTCTTTTCCTTTTGCAGGTTTGGTACCAACCAAAGATTTTACGTAACTGGCCAATTGAGCAATCTGAGAAGGAGAATAATCATCCTTCCAACTCTTCATTCCTTTTTCAGGATAGCCGTATTTAATAGTTTTGAAAAGATCTTTAATACTACCTCCATGAATAAAGTAATTATCTGTCATATTAGGACCAACAGAACCACCACCATCAGGCAAGTGACAAGCCGCACAAATAGTAATAAAGATTGCTTTACCAGCCTCATGGTCTGCAGGTGATGTTAGATATACAACTGTATTTTCATCGATATTGTTGCCAGATTTTTTCAGATATTCTTCTTTATCAGCTGCCGCTTGTTCTAATGAAATAGCTAATTCTTCTTTACTCAAAGGAGCAGATTTTGCAACATGATATCTGTATAAATAAAGGCCCGCAAAAATGATGGTCAAATAAAATCCATACAACCACCATGGTGGAAGTCGATTATCTAATTCTCTGATGCCATCATAATTATGTCCAAGATCGATAGATGCTTCTTCTTGTATTGGTTTGAAGCTATTGAAATTTTCCCACCACTTCATGAAGGAAGAACTTTTTGCAGTTACTTCTTCTTCAGAACCTAAAGCAACAGCTGCTTCTTTCGCTAACAATTTTTTAAGATTAGCTAATAGTACCCAAAGAATTAATAATTCCAAGAATATCACTGAAACCATCACATAAAAAGATGTCAGTGATAATCCTCCAATTGCAGTTTCTTCTGCAACGGTAGCCGCTGCTGTAGGAGCAGCAGCAGCAAATAATGCTGAGCTTGTTAAACATAGAATTGCAACAGTTAAGAATTTACCTGTGGCAGAACCGCTACTTTTTTTACGCTCGTCTTTGTAACGTTGAAGATACACCTGGGCGGCCCCAAGTATTACATTGGCCAAAAGACCAATGGCTAATAATAATCCCACTATTATTACTAGCAGTACTTGTGCCAAAGGATTGGATAATTCCGAAGCCTTTGGTGGGCCAGCCGCAAATGCATCATTTGAACTAAAACCGATAGAAATCACAACTACCAGGGCTTTAACCCAATAAGATATGGAAGAATATTTTTTAAACATGTCAGTCGTTTTAAGTTTTGTGCTTAATTATCTAGGGGTAAATGATTGATTTTATCGAGCGACTTTTTATCTGATGTCATTACCCAAATTGTCATCCCTACAAAAAATGTAAAGAAGATGGTTAATGAGCTCAACCCATAAATATCAACACCCGTTATAGTCTCCAAATAATGTATAAATTTCATAAACCCTTTATTGTTATAGTTATCAGCGACCGTTTAAAACGATCGCTGATAATTTTTTTAATTTGTTAAGGCAGCTACTGTTGGTTTTGGTGCAGATTTAATATCTGTTCCAATTCTTTGCAGATAAGCAATCAAGGCAACGATCTCAGCATTTGCAGCAGTCTCTAACTTTTCTGCTTTTAATCCTTTCTGAATTTTAGTTGCTTGAGCCATCAGATCAGCATTCGCTTGTTGGTCAAAACCTTTTTCATAAGGTACTCCCAATGTCGTCATTGCTCTGATCTTTGCAGGTGTAATAGCTGTGTCAATTTTGTTTTCATACAACCAAGGATAAGATGGCATGATAGAACCAGGGCTCATACTTTGAGGATCCTGCATGTGGTTATAGTGCCAGCTATCTGGATATTTACTACCTACACGAGCCAAATCTGGTCCGGTTCTTTTACTACCCCACTGGAATGGATGGTCGTAAACAAATTCACCAGCCTTACTGTATTCACCATAACGTGCAACCTCATCACGGAAAGGACGAACCATTTGTGAGTGACACAAATAACAACCTTCACGGATATAAATATCTCTTCCTTGTAACTCAAGTGGAGTATATGGTTTAACCGCAGCAATGGTTGGAATATTGCTCTTGATCAAGAAGGTAGGAACTAATTCCAAAATACCTCCGATAGCAACAGCTACTAAACTAAATAACAACATTTGTATTGGTCTAGCTTCGATCCATCTGTGCCAATACATTTTTCCATGAGGAGCTTCAACAGGTAGCGTTTCCAAAGCAGGTGCTTCAGCAGCTTCATCAGCTACAAGGCTACCAGCTTTCACGGTTTTAATTAGATTATAAACCATGATTAAAACTCCAACTAAATATATAGCACCACCAACGCTTCTGGTAATATACATTGGAATGATATGGGTAACAGTTTCCAAGAACTGGAACTTTAAAGTTCCTTCTGGAGTAAATTGTTTCCACATCAAAGCCTGAGT
>JAPLEO010000147.1 GCA_026391125.1 Bacteroidota bacterium | reverse complement strand
GAACTAGATCAAAATCATTGGCAATGTTTAACTACCTCCATGTGGAGCGAGGTTCCAGGTGTACAAGTGGTTGCTTGGCGTATGTTGAATAGATTAAGTTCAGAAAGTTGGGCAGCAGACCAATTGGATATGTTATACCTCGATGATGAGAATCTCGCTTGGGCAAAAGCTACTGGCGATCATGAGAATGATGCAAGTGTAGACCTACACAGGGATTCAAATGGAACCCAATTACTACAAGGTGATACAATTGTACTCACAAAATCTCTTGACGTTAAAGGCACTAGTTTAAACGCTAAAATGGGAACTATTGTAAAGAACATTCGATTAGTGGCTGAAAATACAGAACAGATTGAAGGGAAGATTGAAGGACAGACCATTGTGATTCTTACTAAGTTTGTTCGTAAGCAGGGATAGGAGGAAGATAAAAGATAAAAGATAAAAGATAAAAGATAAAAGTGAAGAGTGAGGAGTGAGGAGTGAGGAGTGAGGAGTGAGGAGTGAGGAGTGAAGAGTGAAGAGTGAAGAATGGACATTGAAGGTTTTTCAAATCTGTAGGATACAAGAAATTAAAAAGCCTCAGTCCCGAGTACTCGGGATCTGAGGCTTTTTTGTATTTAATAAGCTTTAGTTCTTTTCGTCGATCTGGGCTTTGCGCCATTCTTCTAGGCTTGAGCAGTTGACATATTGTTTGTCGATCGAAATGTAATAGGTTGGAATATGTTCTTTAAACCATTTTTCTAAGACATCGCTTTTCTTTCCTTCCAATGCCCTTGATGCAACACGGTTATAATCTTCTTTCAAATTTTCGCGGTGTGGCTCAGTTCTATTTTTCAAATAAATGATCCGCACTTTTTTGCTACCTCTTTCATCTGTAAATACCTGAGGTTTAGAATAACTTCCAGGTTTCATACCCTTTAATGCGATCACCATATCCTTATCAACTTGATCAAGGGTAATGAAGCTACTTCCATCTCTACCAGTAACAGCACCTGCGCTGAATTTACTTCCTTCATCATCGCTGTATTTGCTAACTGCAGCACCAAATGCAATCGAGCCATCAATTAGATTTTTTCTAATCGTATCCAATTTTGCTTTTGCCTCATTGATCTCTTCATCTGCAACTGGAGGGATTCTCAGAATATGTCTAACCACGGCATCATCACCTGCACGACTTACCATTTGAATGATATGCAAGCCAAATTTTGATTTAATGATCCCAGAGATCTGTCCTTCTTTTAAACGAAATGCACCTGAAAGGAAAGCAGGATCCCACATGTTCTTATCGTTACGATTCAAATTATACTGACCACCATTTTCTTTTGCACCTGGATCTTCAGAATAGAATTTTACTAACTGTTCAAATTTCTTTGCCCCAGACTCTACTTGTTTTTTGTAATCGTATAACTGCTTCGCAACATATTCTTCCACATCTTTATTAGCCTTCGGCTGAACAACAATGGTACTTATTTCCATTTCACTTTCATAAAATGGTAAGCTATCTTTTGCTGTTTTATTGTAGTAAGCTTTTACTTCGGTAGGAGTCATTTTAATATTGTCAACGATCTTTCCGCGCATTTGGTCAGCAAGCTTTTGCTCTTTCATAGCTTCCTTGAAATCTTCTTTGATCTGATAAACAGACTTTCCGGCAATTTCTTCTAGTACTTCTTTAGAACCATAAGAAGCAATGTATTTGCGGATTCGGTTTTCCATTTCATTTTCTATCTCATCATCACTCACAGTTAAAGAATCTTTCTGTGCTTGAAGAACAAGCGCTTTCTGAATCAGCTGTCCTTCCAGGATCTGACATTCAGTAGGAAGAACAACATTGTCTTGTCCCTGTGCCTGTCTTTTCAAATCTGAAAGGGCATTGGTAACATCAGATTGAAGGATAATTTTATCGCCCACTTGAGCAATGATCTTATCTGCTACAATTCTTTTTGATTGAGCTTCTGCGCTAAAAAATCCGCCTACCAATAAAATAACAATTAATACCTGCTTCATAGATTGCAATATCATTCAAAAATAGCAAATCAGGCCGCGCACGGCCTGATTCACAACTGCTTTTAACAAACTTATAAAGTACGTTTAACTTCTTCTTCCTCGAAAGCTTCCACAATATCACCTACACGTAGGTCTGAGAAGTTCTTAATAGTTAATCCGCACTCTGTATTAGTAGCTACATCTTTCACATCATCCTTGAAGCGTTTCAAGCTGCCCAATTCAGCTGCCTGACCTTCACCTCTTGGATATTCCACGATACCATCTCTGATGATACGGATCTTAGAGTTACGTGCAATTTTACCTTCCAATACAAAACATCCAGCAACGGTTGCCTTATCGAATTTGTAAACCTCACGAACTTCCACGTTAGCGGTGATCTTCTCCTGGAATTTAGGTTCCAACATACCTTCCATCGCGCTCTTCACTTCGTCGATCGCTTGGTAGATAATAGAGTACAATTTAATTTCCACACCCTCAGTATCAGCTAATTTATTAGCCTGCATAGAAGGACGAACGTTAAATCCGATCACAATCGCATCTGAAGCGGTTGCCAACAATACGTCTGATTCAGAGATCTGACCTACTGCTTTATGTACCACTCTTACCGCAATTTCTTCTGTCGATAATTTCTGTAATGAATCACTTAATGCCTCTACAGAACCATCCACGTCACCTTTGATGATGATGTTCAATTCTTTAAAGTTACCAAGAGCCAAACGACGACCGATCTCATCCAATGTGATGTGTTTTCTAGCACGTAAGCCCTGTTCGCGCATGATCTGCGCACGTTTAGTGGCAATTTCTTTTGCTTCGGCTTCTTCTTCAAACACTTTGAATTTCTCACCAGCCTGAGGCGCACCGTTCAATCCTAAGATCACAACAGGTGTTGAAGGTGGAGCGATTTCGATACGTTGATTACGTTCGTTGAACATGGCTTTTACACGACCATAGTGCTGACCAGAAACGATCAGATCACCCTGACGAAGTGTTCCATTTTGTACAAGGATGGTGGCTACATAACCACGGCCTTTATCCAACGATGCTTCAATGATAGAACCGGTAGCTTCTCTTTCTGGATTAGCTTTCAGGTCTAAAATTTCTGATTCTAACAATACTTTTTCAAGCAGCAAATCAACGTTCAATCCTTGTTTAGCAGAAAGCTCTTGGTTCTGGAATTTACCACCCCAAGCTTCCACTAGGATATTCATTTGAGAAAGCTGTTCGTATATTTTTTGCGGATTAGCTCCGTCTTTATCAATCTTATTTACTGCAAAGATCATTGGTACACCAGCTGCTTGCGCGTGACTGATGGCTTCCTTGGTTTGAGGCATTACTGCATCGTCTGCAGCAACCACAATGATCGCGATATCGGTTACTTTAGCACCACGAGCACGCATCGCTGTAAAGGCTTCGTGACCAGGAGTATCTAAGAAAGTAATGGCTTTTCCGTTTGGAAGTGTTACCTCATACGCACCAATGTGCTGGGTGATACCACCGGCTTCACCTGCTACTACATTCGCGTTACGGATATAATCCAATAAGGAAGTTTTACCGTGATCTACGTGACCCATGATGGTAACTATTGGAGCTCTTTCAACTGCTTCAATATCATCTTCATCGTCATCATCATCCTCCATGATCTCTTCATCTTCTAATCCAATGAATTCTACTTCAAATCCAAATTCGCTAGCCACTAATTCAATTACCTCTGCATCCAAACGTTGGTTAATAGATACCATGATACCTAATCCCATACATTTTCCGATCACATCGGCAAAGCTTACGTCCATTAAGTTCGATAATTCACTTACAGTAACAAACTCAGTAACCTGTAGTCTGTTATCTTCAGTCATTTCGCCCATATGCTCGGCAGCTTCATCACGTTTAGCACGACGATACTTGGCTTTTAAGCTCTTACCACGTCCACCAGTACCAGATAATTTGGCTTGGGTTTCGCGTATTTTTTCTTGAATTGCTTTTTGATCGATCTCTTTATTCTCATCTCTACGTGGAGGTGCGTTACGATCTCTACTTTGACCACCACCGCGATTATTTCCACCGCCCTGGCCGCCTCTGTTAAATCCACCACCGCCGCCGCCTTGTTGTCCGCCACGATTATTTGCAGGAACGATTGGACGATTAGGTCCTGAAGGACGAGCAGGTGTACCTACACTTGCAGCACCAGTTCCGTGCTGTTGTTGGTTATTTCCACCACCGCCAGCATTATCTGGCTTTTTGTCAATTGGAATACGTTTGCGTTTGCGTTTTTCGTCTCTGCCCATTGGCTTAGGACGGGTATCGCTATTGATAGGTAAATCAATCTTACCCAATATTTTTGGTCCCTCTAATTTTTCAGCCCGAATATTTTCGATCATTGGACCAGCATCTGGAATAGCTTCTGGTTCCGGAACAATAACTGGGGCTGGAGGAGGAGTCGCTGCTTTTTTAGCTGGAGCTGCAGGTTTCTGAGCTGCAGGCTTAGGAGCAGGTTCCTCAACTTTTTTGGAAGATTTCTTAGGTCTAGTTGAAGAATCAATGGTTGATAGGTCGATTTTGTTCAGCACTTTTGGTGCATCAACAACAGGTGCATCAACCTTTGTAACCGTTGGTTCAACTGGTTCTGGAATGGTTGGTTCTACAACTGTAGCAATTATTGGTTCAGCTGGTTTCTCAGCTGGAACTATTGGTGCTACTACAACTGGCTCTGGCACAACTACTGCAACAGGAGCAGGAACTTCAACAGGTTTTGTTGGTTCTATACGTGCTGGTTTCTCTTCTTTCTTGTTGAAAGAGATATCCTCTTCGTCTTTTTTCTTTCTAGCTTCTGCTTGAGCTCCTTTAGGTATTTCTACTTGATCGGCCTTATTCTTGGCCTGCTTATCTTGTTGGAACTCTGCTTGCAAAGCATAGTAGTGGTCTTCTGTAAGCTTTGCGGTAGGCTTCAGTTCGTCACGGCTAAATCCTTTCTTCACCAAGAATTCGATCAGGGTATCCTGACCAATATTGAACTCTTTGGCGGCTGCTAACAGTCTTGGTAATTTCAGATCTGACATTCAGTTTTTTTTAGTCAACAAAACAGGGCTGACCCCATTTTTTTATATCTCTTATTCTATCTTCAAGAATCTGATACTCATCAAGATTCAGACAAAGATAGCTTCTATTAAGCTGCTTATTCTGTGGTATTGAATTCATCTTCCAATACTTTACGAACTTCCGCAATGGTTTCTTTCTCCAAATCGGTTCTTCTTTCCAACTCTTCTGCTGATAATTTAAGAACACTTCTGGCAGTATCACAACCAATACGTTTGAATTCGTCGATGATCCATGTTTCGATCTCATCGCTGAACTCTTCTAAATCAATATCAAATTCATCCACCACTTCTTCATCTTCACGGAAGACATCGATTTCATATCCTGTCAATTCGCATGCCAATTTGATATTCACCCCACGGCGACCAATTGCTAAAGAAACCTGATCCGCTTTTAAATAAACTTCAGCGTGTTTCTTTTCATTGTCTAGTTCGATGTAGCTGATCTTAGCAGGTGTTAAAGAACGTTGGATCAACAATTGAATATTGGTTGTGAAATTGATCACATCAATATTTTCGTTTTTCAATTCACGAACAATTCCGTGGATACGGCTACCTTTCATACCTACGCAAGCACCAACTGGATCGATACGATCATCGTAAGATTCAACAGCTACTTTTGCTCTTTCACCCGGATCGCGAACGATCTTCTTAATAGCGATCAAGCCATCAAAAATTTCAGGTACTTCAATTTCAAGTAATTTAGAAAGGAACAGCGGACTTGTTCTAGAAAGGATGATTACCGGATTGTTATTTTTAAGATCAACTCTCGCAACAACAGCACGAATATTTTCGCCCTTCTTGAAATAATCTTGAGGAATTTGTTCAGATTTTGGAAGGATCAATTCATTGCTTTCTTCATCTAACAATAACACTTCTTTTTTCCAAACCTGGTAAACTTCAGCGCTGATGATATCACCAACACGAGCACCATATTTCTGGATCAATACATTCTTTTTCAAATCACTGATACGACTTGCTAGCGTTTGTTTAGCAGCAAGAATTGCACGGCGACCAAAGTCAAGAATATCTATTTCTTCATATAGTTCTTCACCAACTTCAAAGTCAGGTTCAATTTTAACAGCATCGGTGTAAGCCACTTCTGCCAAGGGATCCAGCACCTCACCCTCGTCTACGATCATACGTCTACGAATGATTTCCAAATCGCCTTTCTCGGCGTTTACGATCACGTCGAAGTTATCATCACTTCCAAATTTTTTGCGCAAAAGCGTTTTGAAAACGTCTTCTACCACTTTCATCATCGTTGGACGATCAATGTTTTCTGCGTCTTTGAATTCCTGGAATGCCTCAATCAGGTTGATACTAGCCATAACTTAATTTTTTTTTCGCTCTGCAAACAGTCTGCAGCTGATTAAAATTTAATTTGAACCGTTGTTGATTTTATATTATTAAATGGAATAAGCAATTGTTGTGTGACCGCTTTTTTACCTTTTCCTTCAGTTGACTGAATCAAGATATCTTCTGCAGTAACAGCCATTAGGGTGCCAATTTTTACTGAATCATCTGTAAAAATAATTTCCAAATCCCTTCCTACATTTTTCAAATATTGACGATGCAATAGTAAAGGCTCTCCAATTCCAGCAGAAGAAATTTCTAATGAAAAATCACCTTCCGGATACCATCCTTTTTCTTCGATTATTTTATATAGTGCACGATTGAACTTCACACATTTTTCAATGGAGATTCCTTCATCACCATCAAAAAACACTTTAATATTATTGGCAGGCTTAATTTTTACACTCACCAAAAAATAAGTTGGTTCCTCGGCCAGGATTTGGCCTATTAGCGCTTCTATTTGTAGTATTCTTTCTTCCATCTTCAAAAATTCCGCAGGTTTTACTGCGAATAAAGCCCGGTTTTTTGCTTAAACTTCGGGTATGTAAAAAGGAGAAGGGAACGGTAGCCGTTCCCTTCAATTGTTTATTTCCAATGCAAATGTAATGAAATTGATCGAATACTTCCAAATCTGGTTTGGCCGCATATCAAGTCCATGGGCCATTGTAAAGTGATTTTGTACCGATTTTCATCTCTTTAACATCTCTTAACATCTCTAGTGGCTGGGATTCCTATCTTTGTTTCACTATGATTAAGCTTATTTTTTACGGGCTGGTTATATACCTGATCTATAAACTGGTATTTGAACTGATTATCCCGGTTAGCAAAGCAACTTCTCAAATGAGCGCGAAAGTGCGACAAATGCAACAGTAGCAACAGAATTTTCAACAGCAGCAAGCTAAACAGGCTGCCCAACCTCAAAAAGCCGCCAAACCAGCTTCTGATAAGGAATATATTGAATATGAGGAGGTAAAACCCAAGTAGCAAAATAACCTATAAATCAAGATCAGGCAATGTTTGCGGCCACTGAAGGTGTACCGTTTGAATGCCAAGCGACCTGGCTGTTTCGATATTTTTAATGGTATCATCTATAAATAAAGTCTCTGCAGCAACTAGGTTCTGCTCCTTTAAGATGTGTAAAAAGGGCTCAGGATTGGGTTTTCGCATCCCCATATTTTGAGAATAGTAAGCTTTTTCAAAAAATGCATCAAAATCGCCCTTCCCGGTTTGCTGACGGTAACTTTCAATGAATGCGTCGTGGTGGATCTCGTTGGTATTAGAAAATAAAAAGATCCGATACTTGTTTTTGATCAGTTCTAGCCACTCAAGACTCGGAATTCTAAAATCGAGTAATAAAGCGTTCCAGGCATTTTTAATGACTTCATCGCTCAGGTTGGTGCCTGTTCCTTTCCTAAATGCTTCATAAAATGCTTCCGGACGAATACTTCCTGTTTCTAAATCCACAAACAAATCGTTCGAATGGTGTTGGGTAAACATTTCTGAAAACTGATCAACCCCTAAATCTATAAAGGCCTTCTCGGTCTTCGAAAAATCAATATTTAGAAATACGCCGCCCAGATCGAAAATGATATTTTTTATGCCTTCCATGTGTTTGTGGTTAATTAGCCCGTGAAAATACAAATGAATATTTATTTTTTTAAAACCATTACATTAACTGCTGTTTGTTGATACTGATGCTCTTCATTAAGGATACACCAAGCCAATAGTTCGGCAATGAAAGCCTTTCCTACAAGCCTTTGTGGCGTGCTTAATAAAATAGTTACTCCCTTTTCTAAAATCTCATGAAACAGTTTTTGCAATCCATCAAAATTTGTAGGATCATAATTGATATCGCTCATGAGCAATACATCATATTCAAATGTGGAAGGCATTTCCGTCCAATCGATTTGCGCAGCTTTCATATTTGTAATATTATTCAATGCCAAATTCATTTGAATAAATTGAACAGCAGTTGCATCATAATCGCTACAAAGAACCGATGATGCAAATTTTGATGCAAGCAGAGAGGGTAGTCCCAATCCGGCTGCCAGTTCCAGCACCCTTTTGTTTTTTACTAATTCAGAATGCTCTTGGATAAATGCTGTTAGTACACATGCAGCGGGCCAAAGTTTAGCCCAATAAGGAAACGCAGCTTCTGATTTTTTTTGTTGATAGGATAATTGTACTGCATTTAAATCTGGTATCCATAGTGGAATTTCCAAATCCTTTAAACGAAAATATTCTTTATGTTTTTTTAAATCATTCATGGTAAGTAACTGTTGCAAAGCTAAGGGTAGCGGATAAAAATGTAGTTTCGCAGAAATATTTAAACATGAGCGAAGAAAAATTAACACAAGGAAAAATTCATACAGACAAAGGAGTAATGACTTTTGAACTATATGAAGATGATGCACCCATTGCAGCAGCGAACTTTAAAAAATTGATCAATGAAGGTTTTTATAATGGACTCACATTTCACCGCGTGATCCCCAATTTTATGGTCCAAGGTGGATGCCCTGATGGAACTGGTGCTGGTGGTCCGGGTTATAGCATTCAATGCGAAACCAATGGTGTAAAACAAATTCATGATCGTGGCGTATTGTCAATGGCACACCGCGGACGCAATACAGGTGGATCACAATTCTTCATCTGTCATAACAGAGCTGGTGTAAAACATTTAGATGGCGTACACACATGCTTTGGAAGAGTGATCGATGGCATTGAAGTGATCGATCAGATCAAGGGTGGCGATGTAATGACAAAAGTGGAACTGATCTAATTCCTATACTGTTTTTTGTGGAGGCAGATCAAAGGCAATAGGATCGTGCTCGAAATTTCCTTTATGAGCGCCATCGCAAAATGGTTTGTTCTTGCTTAATCCACAACGGCAAAGGCTTACAACTCCCCTCCCGGCTAGGTTGTAGGCCTTTCCTTCTTTATCTACGATCTCAAAATCGCCTTCTACTTTTAGTGAACCATTTTCTTTGATAGTTATCTTAGTTGACATATTTTTTATTTGATGTAAGGTATGTTTTATTTTTTTCCGTAAACAAATTGGTTCATCAATTCCATCGACTGAATGGCATCTGATGCGGTACATGGATTCGTTTCATTTCCTAAAAAATAGGCAACCACTTTTTCGATCATGTGTTGTTGAATATGTGGTTCTTTATCAAAACTAATTTGCTCTTTTTTTCCTTGGATCTCTACTTCGATCGTATTGCCAAAAACAGGAAAGCAAATCCTTCCTTCTGAACCAATGATTTCAAAAAGGTCTTCTTCTAAATTGGCAGGCACTGTAAAACACCATAAGCCATTGAACAGGATATTATTCTGTAGTAACATACTGCCACACACAATGTCTTCGGCAGGATACAAGCCTGCTTGATTACTCGCGATTCCGCAGGATGATTTTTCTTTTCCAAAAAAATAGTAAACAAGGTCTAATTGATGAGGAGCAAGATCATAAAAAATACCTCCTCCAGAAATGCTCGGATCTACACGCCAATTTTCTGAAGTCTTTGCAACCATCACAGATTGATCGGGTTGTAATAAGCGAATATTCACCAATCTAATATCTCCGATTGCTTTTTGATCGATCAGTTCTTTGATTTTTAAAAACATGGGTAAAGCCCTTCTGTAATGCGCCACAGAAAGTTTAACGCCAGATTTTTCAGAAAACTCTTTCATTCTATAACAAGCTGCAACATCTAAGCCCATTGGCTTTTCTACATATACAGGTTTTCCTGCGCGCATTGCTTCCATAGCATATGCTTCATGAACATTTGGTGGGGTTGCTATATAAATGGCTGTAACTTCTGGATCGTTGATCAATGCAGAAGCATCTTGATACCATTTAGGCACATGATGCCTGATCGCATAGTCTTTGGCCTTTTCTGCATCTCTGCGCATGACAGCTATTAAACTCGAATTGGGAACTTTATTAAATGCAGGACCGCTTTTAAATTCGGTGACATTACCACATCCACTTTCTATATCTGAATGGTCCATAAAAAATTTCTCTTTCAAACTTACATCCAAAAAATAGAATTACACAGTTATTCAGTTCATAAAAAAACTGACCTTACCTAAACAACGTTTCAACTTTGTTTAGGAAGGTCAGACGATTGCTTGTGTGAACTACTAAAAAAAACTTATTTGATTGTACACTGAGCCAAAGCTATTTCTTCCATTAGGTCGTTATAGCCAACTACTAGTCCTTGAATTTTTACTTTTGATCCAACTTTTAAATCTTTGATTTTAATAACTTCTGTAGAGTCGATATTGCAAGCAACATTATTTAATGTAACAGTAACTCCAGAAATAGTTGTGATATCTCCTTCTAATAAAACTGCTTGATTGATGTATGTTTTATTTGCTTCAACAGCATTGTCTTTAAATGCTTTTGAAAATGCATCAACTGTCATTTCAAATTTTGCTTTTTCCGTAGATGGATTTCGATGTTTAACCGATGATGTCATTGCCATTCCAAGATCCACCACCATCTGTGTTGCTTTCTCTTTATTGAATGCTACCCAAATGCCCACTACCACTACAACTGCGAGGATTCCGTAAATAATTTTCTTTAACATTTTTTAGGATTGATGTTGTGACATAAATTTAATAAATGTAAAAATGACACTATAACGTTTTGAAAAGAATGACAATCAGCACAAAAATTACTGATATAAATCATAAAAAATTGTGTCGATTATCATTTAAATGTCATTTTAACACTAATAATTTTGGCGTCGAAACTTAGATCCCACCTAAGTAATTATTGGAGCAAAATTGAAAAACCTATTCGTTACAACTCCAGATCATTAATTTAAAATTAAGTGTATGAAAAAAACGGTTTACAACCAAAAGGGCTTCTTGTGCCTAATCAGTATGGTTTTCATCTCACTGTTTTTGGTACAGTGTAAAAAAGATGGCCAAAATGCGGCTGGTGTTTCACGTGCATTAGTGAATCAACCTGATTCAACAATCTTCTCACCATATTATGATAGTACTATTGTTGCATACGCTGATTCAAAGCCGGGAATCAATGATATTATTGTGATGAAAAGTGTTAGAAGTATCATTAGAAATAACTGCGTTTCTGCAGGATGTCATGGTGAAGGCGGAGTAAAACCTACATTGGATACTTATGAGAGTGTAAAGAGTATGGTTGTTCCAGGAAATCCTGAATCAAGTCAGTTATTTCAATTAGTTACAACAAGCGATTTAAATAAAGCAATGCCTCCTATTAATTATGGTGTTGATTTAACTGTGACAGAAAAATCAATCATTTATAATTGGATTAAAAATGGTGCGAAAGATTATCCTGCAGTGGAAGACTATCGTCCAGCCGCTATTGCATTAATTGGCATCGGTTGTTCTTCTGGAAACTGTCATAATACAGCAACTGCAACTGGTGGTTGGGCTAGAAAAGGCTTATTAGGAACACTTACTACTGCTGATTCATCTACTTATTATTTTCAAAACCAAACAACTGGTTCAATCTCAACCTATCCTCAATTAAAAGATCCTACACTTACTTCTGTTTGGAAAAGTTATAAAGATAGCGTACGCAAATTCTATGCAGATACATTAGCTAATGCAAATTTTAGGCCTTACAAAACATTTACTACCCCTGTTTCAATTATGAGTACTCGCGGCCCATTGAATACTTATGATGATATTATGTTTGATATACTTATCCCAAAATCTGTTCGATCAAATAGTGGTGTTGTTTATGTTGATGGTGCGGGTAAGAGTTATTATGCTAAAGGAGATAATTACAATGCAACTAGCTCGATGCTATCAAGAGTTGATACTACTTTATTATTAGCTAATCCACGCTTGAAACTTTGGGCAACTAAGAATCAGGGAGATATGGCATATAGTGATGGTGGTTTAAAACCTGCTGAAATAGCTATTATTAAAGGCTGGTATTTCAGCGATCCAAATATCCCGGTAGCTTGGAAATATGGATTAGACGGAGCAGGCATCTTCAAGTACACTTATTCAGGAAAAATCATTGTAAAATAATACTAACCAGAAAAAACATTTTATGAATAAATTATTAGTATATCTGGGAGTGATTGGCGGAGTGCTGCTATTCTTCTCTTGTTACAATAACAATAAGGATATAACAAAACCAACAGCTGAAGCATTAGCAACTATTTCTTTCAGAGATGATGTGGTGCCAATCGTTACTTCAGGCGCATGTGGATGCCATATTAATGGTAAAATATCTAACGCAGTTCCATTTGCAATCAAAGACACGATTTATTATGGAGCTATCCAATCAAGATCTACAGTTTTGGATAAAATGGCGAAGGGTGGTGCACACCCTGGGGAAGGTGGTATCTTCTTTACTCCAGCACAATCTGAATTAATTAAAACTTGGGTAGCGCAAGGTGCAAAAGACAATTATGTTCCACCGCCAATTACTGGCCCTGTTACCTACACCATCAATATCGTTCCAATCTACAAGCAAGTATGTAAAGGTACAGCGTGTCATGGTGGACTCGGACCAAATATGGATTATGCGAAAATGGTTGCCGACAAAGATCAATTATCACAAATGATGAGTAGTTCTGGAGCTACAGGTCACAAAGGTGGTCCGTTGAGCGTAGATGCTACAACCTCATCAACATTCCTTGCTTGGATCACACAAGGTCAACCACTTTAATAGAAAAATTAAACCCACAAAAACTTAAAAAATAAAGTCATGAAAAAAATCTTATTTCTCGCATTTTTCTTTATCCTAGTAGCTAACCTGATCAATGCGCAAACATATAAAACTAGAGACGCTAATATTTACTTCAATCCCAATAAAGATTTGAGCCATAAAGATTATGCTTCATTGAGTAAAGAAGGAACTGCTGTTTTAAAAGTTGAAACAAGCGAAGTTGCTTTATTGGTTCCTATGAAAACCTTCCATTTTAATAATGCATTATTAGAAGAGCATTTCAATGAGAATTATTTGCATTCTAACAAAT
This sequence comes from Bacteroidota bacterium, assembly GCA_026391125.1. GTDB lineage: Bacteria > Bacteroidota > Bacteroidia > Chitinophagales > Chitinophagaceae > Sediminibacterium. The sequence continues at coordinate 16,687 of JAPLEO010000147.1, read as the reverse complement.
ATCCTAATGCAACATTTAAAGGAAAATTAAATGGATTCAACAAAGACCAATTAACAAAAGATGGTGTTTACAATATGTCATCGGAAGGCCAGGTTACTTTACATGGAGTTACCAAAGATTTTAAAGCTCCAGTAAAAATGACAGTGAAAGGAAAAGCAGTCACTTTTGATTGTTCTTTCAAAATCAAAGCCGAAGATTATGCAATCGATATTCCAGGATTAGTGAAACCTAAATTGGCTGATCAAACTCCAATCGATGCTACTATTGTATTTCAATTAAACTAATTGAGTCAGGATAAAAAAAATAACATGAAAAAAATAGTATTATATTTTATGCTTGCATTTTGCTTCTTCGTGAAAGCAAATGCGCAGGACCTGCTTGATGATCTTGCTAAGGAAGACTCATTAAAAGTAAAAACGAATATTGCAACAGCTACTTTCAAATCAACACGCATCATCAATTTGCAAAGTGTTGAGATGACAGGAAAGGGAAACCTTCAGTTTATGATCAGTCACCGTTTCGGATATCTTTGGAAAGAAGGAAAAGGCTTGACTAACATTGCACAGTTATTCGGTTTGAATTCAGGTTTTGCAAATACCTATATGTCTTTCGACTATTCTTTCACAGATTGGATGAACACAGGTTTTGCTGCAACTGGAAATGCGCAATTCGAAACTTGGGCTAAATTCAAATTGTTGAAACAACAAACTGGAAAGAAAAATATCCCTATCACAATTTCTTGGTTCTCATTAATGCATTGGGATGCTTCTGAAGGTCCTAGTCCAGATGATCTAGCATGGAACAGATTATCTTTCATGCATCAGATTTTGATCGCAAGAAAATTCAGCGAAAGCTTTTCTCTACAATTGATCCCTTCTTTGATTCACTACAATTATGTTCCTTATGGAATCAATAACGTGAATAATATTTTTTCTCTAGGTTTTGGAGGTAGAATGAAATTAACTAATAAAACCGCCATCACTTTTGAATATACACGTCAGTTGAATGGATATAAAGATTTGTTAGACGAAACTGCTTCTGCTGTAAACTATAAGCCAGATGTGTTATCACTAGGATATGATTGGGATACTGGCGGACACATTTTCCAATTCTTTATTTCAAGTGCATCTTCATCATCTAATATTGCACAGTTAAGTACCAATTTGAATACTATGAAACTCGGTAACTTCTCTTTAGGATTTAATTTGAATAGAAGTTATGGTATCAAAAAAGTAGTTCAGACCCATTAATTTCATTTGTGTTTTATATTTAAGGACAGGCCCCAGCTCTCTGGGGCTTTTTTATGCAATTACCCCAAATTGTTGCATCATTTTTGGTTTTATTAGTGGGTTTTCAAAACAAAGGAGTTTTTTGTCTTAATTTTAAATGTTCAAACATGTATGCAGTGTTAACAAGGGTTTCAAAGGAATTGTCATGGAATTGTCATGAAGAATTCAATGAAAATTGTTAATTAATATGATTTATGTCATAAAACTGTCTGATAACTATCATTTGAGCCCCATGCTTAAAGTTTGAACATTTACACGTCTTTAAATTTTAACACTAAACAGACATATATGAAAACCACTTTCGTTCTCTCTTTCTTTATTGCAGTGACTGTATTTTTTGTGTACTGCACAAAGAATGCTCAGATTGTTGCTCCTACAACTTCTAGCACTAATGAATTAATTTCTTACAAAACATCAGCAGCTCCTACAATTGATGGTTCTATTGATGCAATTTGGGATAATGCAACTAAACTAGCAGTTACTCCTACCGTTCCAGATCCAGGAAATGGCCTATTTGCTGGTTACCAAGGAACCCAATACCCAGCTACTATCCGTTCAATGTATGACGGAACTAGTATTTATTTTCTTGCAGAATGGGCTGATGCTTCAAACTATCAGGTTCAACCTTGGTTTTTTAATGCAACTACTCAACGTTGGGCTCAAAGAGGCAATGCAAAACAATTTGATGTAAATGGTAGTTTGATTAAAGAAGGAATGGGCCAAGACCAATTAGCGATGTTATGGAACATTGATAATTCTACTCCTAAATTCACAACACAAACATGTTATGCTAGCTGTCATATTTTTACGCCATATAGAAACTTTACTGGACAAATGGTTGCGAATAAAAGTGGTAACCACTATACTAATGGTGCTAACGAAAAAATCGACATGTGGTGGTGTCATTTAAACAAAGATTTAGTTACTGGTCAGTTTGATGATCAATACCAAGATTGGGCTGGTGGTCCTTCAGTAACTGATACAGTAGGTGGATCTGGTAATGGTCGTAAAGCAGATGACTTAATTCCTCCAACTCCATTCTCTACTACATACATTAATACCAATACCAATGCAAGTAATGGTGCATTCAATAACACTCAGAGTTTAAAATTGGATGGAACTGGTGCAGCTGTGAACGTTCCAAAATGGATCGTTCCTGATGCAGTGGGTGCAAAATATTATTTAGCTACTGATACATTGGCTGGTGGTAAAGCAATAAAAGTTACAGGAATTAGCAGCACAGGTGTATTAACTCTTATAAGTGGTGCAACCTTAGATCCAAATGGTAACACAGATTATTCCGATGATGCAGCAACAGGTATTGCAGTTGGTAAAAAATGTATTCCTTCATTTATCTCTGCTCCTTTAACAATGGGTCGTGCTGATATTACTGCACAAGCAACTTATACAGGAACTGGTTGGATCTTAGAATACAAGCGTTTGTTGAAAACGCCAGATGTTTTAAAACAAGATATTGATTTCAGCAGTTTAGTTGATCAACCATTTGGTGTTGCGATCTTTAATTCATCTAACTACCAACACGGTATTCAGCCAAACTTGTTGTTGAAATTCCAGAAATAAGTAACCCTCTGTTTTACTAAAAACAATTATCATGTTAAAGAAAAAAACAGCGCTTCTTTCGGTCGGGGTTACTGCGATGCTGCTCATATTTTCGGGATGTTATAAAACCACCACCTTGGTTGTAAATCCGGGTGCTGGTATCACCACCGAAATGAGTTATGCTACAGATATTACTCCGATTTTTACGAAAAGTTGCGCACTAGCAGGTTGCCATGTTTCTGGCGGGAAAGCTCCCGACTTAACAAAAGACAACTCCTATAAATCATTGTCTGGCGGAGGCTATTTAAAAGCTGGAGATCCTGATAACAGTACTTTATATCAGTGGTTAAATGGAAAAAAATCTCCTGTAATGCCGATGGGCGCTGGTCCGGATGCGAATATCAATGCTAAAGTTTACGCTTGGATTAAACAAGGTGCAAAAAACAATTAAATAAAACACAATGAAAAAATATATCATTCATTTCCCTTCTTTCCAGCTTAGACTACTGTTGCTTCTTTTGGTAGCTACTGTGATCACTGGAACAGAATTGAATGCACAGGATTCAACTGCTGCGCCAGTGGTGAAAAAGAAATCCTTTGTTAAAAATACATTCGAAGGAAACTATCTGATCGATAATCAAACTGTAATGGTTCCAATCAAAGGAACATTCGAATTCGATATCAATCACCGTTTCGGTACCATCGATCATCAATTTAAAGATTTGTTTGGTTTGTTTGGTGGAGCTAATATGCGTTTAGGGTTTAACTATACTCCTATTAAAGATTTACAAATAGGATTTGGTGCTAACAATTATAATATGGTTGTTGACTATAGCTTGAAATATGCATTAGTAAAACAAACAAAAGATGGTAAAATCCCTGTATCTATTACTTATTTTGGAAATGCAGCGATGGATACAAGAGCTAAGAGCGAAGCATTACCAATTGTTACTACCTCTGATCGTTTTAGTTTCATTAACCAAATCTTGGTTGCACGAAAATTCTCAGAAGCATTTTCTTTACAAGGATCATTTAACTACACACATTTTAATAATGTAGATGGATACAAAGATGCAAGCGGGGTTATTCAACCAGCAATGAAAAATGATCACTTATCATTTAGTGTAGGTGCTCGTTACAAGATCTCTCCAAAAACTTCTATCATCTTTAATTATGAACAGCCAATCACTGAACATTATACACAAGATGTTATGCCTAACCTTAGTCTTGGTTTAGATATGAAGTCGAGTGGACACGATTTCCAAGTATTCTTCGGAAACTATGGAAATACAATTCCTTCGTATAACTCAATGTATAACCAAAACGATTTTTCAAAAGGTCAGTATGTAATTGGATTTAATATTTCTAGGCTTTGGAATTTCTAGGATAGGTAATTTCAAAAAAATTAGTATCTTAAAGCAAACAAAATAGAACGCAAATGAAACATGTAATCACCCTTTCTCTTATGGCAGTTTTCGTTATTGCTGCTAGTTTCACTTTCATGCCTAACAAGCCTTGGCCAGTTCCTGACAAAGATGCAAAAAAGGCTAACCCCGTTAAAAATGATGCTGCTTCTTTATCTGCAGGTAAATCATTATGGAGTCAGCATTGTTCTTCTTGCCATGGCAAAACAGGTTTAGGTGATGGTAGCAAAGCTGCACAATTAAAAACACAGCCAGAAGATATGTCTAAGCCGATTGTACAATCTTTGTCTGATGGAGCTTTATTTTATAAACTTTCTGAAGGAAGAGATGATATGCCTTCTTTCAAGAAGAAGCTTCCAGAAGAAGAAGACCGTTGGAACCTAGTTAACTATATGCGCGCATTGAAAAAATAATCGCATTCTAAAAGAGAATAATTAAAAGGCAGTTTCAAAACTGCCTTTTAATTATCCCTCATGTTTCATTATTAATTCACTATTCTTAAGTACAGATCATGCAAGAACAAGAAACTGTTTCAAAAGAACAAAATACCAGAAGGTCAGTGCTAATGGGCATCGGCATCGTGTCGATATTTAGTTTTTTGACCATGGGATTCTTTTCTAAGAAAAAGAATATTATAGCCTGTGCTCCCACACCAGACGAAATAAAGACCATGAAATTTTTAACCCAAGATGGTCAATTAGTTGAAGTTGATATTTCAAAAATCAATTCCTTAAAAGAGAAAGCCTCTAATAAGGAAATGCAACAATGGGTTAAGAGATAATCACATTTAAATTGTTTCAATGAAAACCAACGATACCTCCAGAAGGGAATTTATTTCGGCTACCCTGTTGGCCGGATTAGCTGTTACTGGTTGTTCTACAGGAAAAAATCCTTTTGAACCAGATGCAGCTACAATAGAGACAGTGAAGCCTTCAGGCGAAATGATCAAACTGCTTTCTGTTGACGGAGAAGTAATAGAAGTTGATAAGGCTTTTTTAAAGCCGGTTCCATCTTTGCCACAAGTTTCAAACGAATTGGCAAGACAAGGAATTCCAGGTAAGAAATTTGTCATGGTGATCGACTTATCAAGGTGTAAAAGCTTGAAAAAATGTCAATCATCATGTAACCATATGCATAGTATACATCCAGGACAAAACTGGATCAAAGTATACCCGCTACACGAATCTGAGCACACTGCTCCTTTTTGGCAACCTACCACTTGTATGCATTGTGATGAACCACCATGTGTGAAAGTTTGTCCGGTTGACGCTACATTCAAAAGACAAGATGGTATCGTACTAATCGATAGCGACCGTTGTATCGGTTGTAGATTCTGTATGGCTGCTTGCCCTTATTCAACCCGCGTATTTAACTGGGAAGAATTAAATCTGCCAAAAGAAATTGCTGATCAACCTTATTCATGCGAAACAAGTGTTCCACAGAAAAAGGGAACAGTTGGTAAATGTGATTTCTGTCCGGATATGGCCAGAAAAGGTGAATTACCACATTGCGTTTCTGCATGTCCGAATGGTGTATTCATGTTTGGCGATATGATCGAAGATGTTGTAACCAATGGTGCTGAAACATTCCGCTTCAGCGATTTGGTAAGAGACAAAGCTGGCTATCGTTTAATGGAAGATCTGGGTACTAAACCTAGTGTGTATTATTTACCACCAGTGAACAGAAACTTCCCTTTTGAAAACAATGAAGAGAAAGAGGAAACCAAAAAAAGTTAACCCTAAATCATAGATCGTGGAAAGTTTAGCAAAACAAAAAATTATTGAAGACCTACTGCCACAAAAATTTGGCAAAGTAGGAAAGATTTGGGTTGGAGTATTATTAGCATTCTGTACGCTTGGATTAGTTGCTTACATTTTGCAATTAAAAAACGGATTGGTAGTTACCGGATTACGTGATTATGTATCATGGGGTATCTACATCTCAAACTTTGTATTCTTTGTGGCCATCAGTTTGGTGGGATCATTGATCACGGCTGTTTTGAGATTATCACAAGCAAAATGGAGTACACCACTTACAAGAATCTCAGAAATTATTGCAGTATCAGCTATTACATTTGCGTCGCTTATTATTATAGTTGATATGGGCCGCCCAGAAAGATTTTATAATTTATTTCTGCACGGTCGTTTACAATCGCCAATTGTTTGGGACGTCATTGTAATTACTACTTATTTCTTTGTGAGTATTCTGTTATTGTATTTTCCATTATTGCCAGATATGGCGATTATGATGAAACACAAGGATGTAACAGGTATGCCATGGTTAAATAAAATGTATACTTTCTTGGGTTCATTCTGGAAAAATACAGCTGCTCAAATTCATATCAGCGAAAAAGCGATTAATATATTATCGATCACCATTATTCCAGTAGCATTCGCCATTCACACAGTTACTTCATGGTTGTTTGCAACTACGTATCGCCCAGGATGGGATAGTACCAACTTTGGTGCATACTTTATTTCTGGTGCATTCTTAGTAGGAGCAGGAGCAGTTGTTGTGGCAATGTTTGTTTTCAGAAAAGCGTATAAGCTAGAGAACTATATCAAAGATGAACACTTTGATAAAATGGGAAAGGTATTAGTGTTATTAGCATTGTTGTATTTGTATTTCAATGTGAATGAATTCTTAGTGCCTGCTTTCAAGATGAAAAAATCTGAAGAAGAACATTTGATGGGATTGTTTACAGGAGAGTTTGCTGTTGTGTTTTGGTTTGCCATTTCTACAGCCATGTTGATTCCTATCATCATTTTAATTCAGAAGAAAGGAAGAAAACCTTTGCCTGCTTTTATAGCTGGTTTACTGGTAGTTGTTGGTTCATGGTTTAAAAGATATTTAATTGTAACGCCAACATTGCTACATCCTTTTTTACCAATGTATGATGTACCGAAAAGTTACACGCATTATTTTCCAACATGGCAGGAATGGTCTATTGCATTAGGTTCTTTAGCAGGAGCTTTATTGATCATTACCATATTTGCAAGAATCTTCCCTATTATTCCAATTCAGGAAACCATCAACGAAATCGAAGAACATGAACAAGCATAGCAAAATATTTTTTACCGCTATACTATTACAGTTTTTAGCGATCACTGCTTTTTCACAGGCAGAAAAGAATGATCTTTCTTTGAGCATCAGCTATTTCAATAGCAATAACCATACACAATATTTGGTGGCTCATGCTAAATCAAAGATTGATGGAAAATTTCAAATGATCCCAAATATTAATCTCAGTTTTTATATTGGCTCTGAAGATGCTGCAAACCTTTTAGGTAAAGCAGTTACCAATGATAAAGGAGATGCTTTGATATTTATTCCACCAGCTGCAAAAGACGAGTGGAAGAAATCAGCAAAAGTTAGTTTTATCATTGTTTCTCAAAAGACAAAAGAATTTGATGAAGCAAAGGGTAATGTAGAAATTACGAAAGCTAAAATTCAAATTGATACTTTGGCCGACAAGAAAATCACTGCCACTCTAATGGAGTTAAAAGATACTGTTTGGACAGCAGTGAAAGCAATCGATGTAAAAATTGCGATCAAAAGATTGGATGCAGATTTGAATGTTGCTGAAACTCCAACCTATGCTACCGATTCATTAGGTGTTGCTAGTGCTGATTTTAAAAGAGATAGTTTGCCAGGAGATTCAAAAGGCAATCTTACGTTAATCGCTAAAGTCGAAGACAACGATGTATACGGAAACCTTTCTTCTGAAAAGGTAGTTCCATGGGGAAAATCTATTAAATATTATACAGAATTCGATAAGCGTACCTTATTTGCCAGAAGGGGTAAATCTCCGATTTGGTTAGAGTTATTGGCCTATTCAATTGTGGTAGCTGTTTGGGGAATATTATTCTACTTGATTGGACAAATTAAAAAGTTAAAACAGCTTGGAGTTAGTTAGCAGTTACCATTGAAATAGTAACCAAAGAAAACGGGTGGCCTTGGTCACCCGTTTTTATCTTACTATTGAAAAAAAAACTGAACATTATGGATAACAGTTTTGTTGCCTATTTACAATTATTGGAGATTCTTGCATTCTTCTCTGGTTATCCAATCATCTTCCTTCTGGTTAAATATTTTGATCAATTTCCCGGATTAAAATCCATCACCAAAATACTCTTTCAATCTTTGCCATTTTCTTATGGTCTGATCGGGTTACTCTTTTTGGGATTCGAAATCAGAAATGCTTATCCCGAATTTGACATAGCGCATTTTCAACATCCTTATTTAATTTTTTGGGGAATACTAAGTCTACTATTTCTTGTGCCTAAATTGATTAACCAATCAAGCTGGAGTCTATATCATAGCCTTGTTTTTTTGCTAATAATGATCAAAAATGTTTTTGAAACTTATCAGCTAGATAGCAGTCATTCGCAGATCAAAAATTATATGAATATTTATAGTATTAGTTTGGGTTTTAATTTGGCAATCCTGCTACTTGCTTTTCTGTCTAAAATCTTACTACAAAGATCAAATCCTCGTTCTGATTCTTGAAGTCATTGATTATCTACGACTTATTAAATCCCTCAAATTTTCATGGAGGATTCCATCTTGTTTACTGCCCAAATAGTATGATTTAAATCAGTTTTTAATCTGATAATTATCATTAGTGTAACAAAAGTCACATACTACTTTTACGATGTTAAAACATCGATGGTTAAACAAGTTGTCAATGTTTTAACAACATTATTAATCAACAATTTTGAAATATGAAAAATTTTACAAACCAAAGTTTACTCCTCATCCTAATACTGTTTAGTGGGTACGGCTATATAGCAAGCTGCACACAAGATGCTATTTCACCACTTCCTGCAGCAGCATCTAACGCACCAGTGATTACCCGAGGAACAGATATCCTACTTCCGAAAAGTATGACTGTTGGTGATACTTCTGCTTGGAAATTAGACAAAGCACATTGTAATGTAATGTGGTCAACCAATTATGTAGGCGCAGCAGGTTTGCTTACAGGCCGTTTTAATCAGTTTGGCATGCATGATGTAACTGATGACAAAATGCTGAATTATGTAACAGCTGGTCAGCCTTTGAAAGATACTTCTTGGGCTTTCTATGAAAATGAGCCTTCAAAAACTTATTTCAACGGATATGTACAAATTAATCAGTCAAATACTGGAGAACCTGGAAGAGATGCTGGTTGTAATATCACTACATTAGGAACTACTGCCATCGTAGCAGGAACTCAGAATCTGACAGTAACTAATCTTGCAAAGATCAAAACTACTGATGTGAAATTTGACCCAACTAGCAACGATTATATAGTAACTCTGAACTTAACCTGGAAAGGAACATTGGCAGCGCCGCTTACTAAATCTGTAGTGGGCCGTTTAAAATACATTAGAAGAAACCAAGTGCAATTTGGAACTTCAGCAGCATATTCTGTTTTTGGTTTTCAACTGAAATTTCAATTAAATGCTAGAGATTTTGGTATCGCTAGCACAAGTATTTCAGACAAAGTTGACATTGAGTGCAACATGAACTTCAATAACAAGTAATTAAAACTAGAATCATGTTTAAAAAAATTATACAATATACAGGGATGCTATTGATAATGGCCATTGCTTTCACAGGCTGTTACCAGGATGTAATCCTTCCAGATGCAACGGTTGATCCAGATGGTCCACCACAAGCAGTTAGTTTTAGTGGCGAAATTGCTACAATGGTTAATACGAAGTGTGCACTTGCAGGGTGTCATGTTGCAGGGGGACATAAACCCAATATGACAATTGGTGGTTCTTTTAAGGAAATTGTAAATGGAGGTTTTGTAAATACCATCATTCCAAAAGAAAGTATCATCTATCAAAAGATTAATGGAGAAATGAAGGAGTATATCCCATCAGCGGTTGACAGACAAAAAATCTATGACTGGATAAGGAATGGTGCTTTAAACAATTAATTATCCCAAAACAAATGCAATGAAAAAAATTATACAAATACTAGGAATGCGATGGAGCTTTGCAGTATTGTTGGTGCTTGCCCAGTTGATGCTTTTGCAGACTGGATACGCCCAAGATAGCACTGCAGTTGCTGCACCTGAAGCAAGACCAAAACTAAAACCGGTTAAAAATACTTTCCCAAGCACATGGCTGATTGACAACCAATCTGTGATGGTATCGCAGAAAGGAACTTTTGAAATGGACATTCAACATCGTTTTGGTACAGTTTCAAAAGGATATGATGATTTCTGGGGATTCTTCGCTCCGTCCAATATCAGGCTAGGTGTTATTTATGCACCGATCAAAAACCTGAATGTGGGACTGGGAATTACCAAGAGCAATATGCTTTGGGATCTGAATGCCAAATACGCCATCTTTAGACAAACTAAAGGCTTGTATCCTGTAAGTCTGACCTTTTATGCGAATGCTGCTTTTGATAGTAGAAAAGACGCCGATGGTAGCATTTTCAAATATCCAACACAAAGGGGTTCCTTTTTTAATCAGTTAATTGTAGCAAGGAAGATCAATGAAAAACTTTCTATCCAAGTAGCTGTAAGTATTTCTCATCAGAATTCAGTGAGCGGATATTATACGAAGAATGACAGTACAGGTCAGGAGGTCTTTAAGGAGATGAAATTCAATCATCTGGCTGTGTCGTTGGGTGGAAGATATAAGTTGACAGAAGTAACTTCTTTTATTTTCAACTATGACCAACCTTTAACCAAACACGCAACAAATAATCCACATCCAAATGTTTCTTTTGGATTTGAATTCAATACCAGCAATCATAGTTTTCAATTGTTCGCAGGAAATTATACTTTGTTGAATCCTCAAAGAAACAATCTATACAATACAAACAACCCTTTTGGATACACTGCAGCTGATGGAACCAAGGTTCCTGGTGGTCAATTTGTAATTGGGTTCAATATTACCCGTTTGTGGAACTGGTAATAATAATTGAGTTTAGTGTTAAGATGAATAGGATAATGAAAGGCCCCTTTATTAGGGGCTTTTTCAATATTTTTATACCATAAAGACATGATCAGATGAAACAAGTAAAATATTTTATCGGATATATTTTATTAGCTCTATTGCTATGCTTCTGCAAAGGAAAAGAAAAGCCAATTGAATCATTTAATTCTGATTCAACAGTTGCCAAGTCTGTTAAAGCCCCAACAAAACCAGGCTCGAGTTTTACAGATACAATTCATGTAAATGGGGAGACGGTAATTTTCTTTTATCCCGATTCGCTACAAGATACAAAAATCAAAGCGATCACTGCTGAAAACATATACAAAAGTTTTGTTCATGAAATGTTCTACCAAATGCGCAATTCCAAGATAGTTATCCAAAAAACCTATCCCCATTTAAAAATGGTAGAGATGCACAAATCTAGATACGCCCTAGTTAAGAAAAAGGATGGTGGTCAACAAATAATCGACCTCAATCAATACAATGATTCCAGAGGTATGATCATGGTTAATGGAATCAAAGCACCTCAGTTGACAGATATGACCAATATTGAAACAGAGCTGTTTCGATATTTTAAAGAAAAATAAAACGGGTGGCCTTGGTCACCCGTTTTTAATTTGTATTCACACATTCATGTAAAAAATAAATTCTTTTCAATTTCTTGCTTTAAATTCAGTCATACCAAAACCTGTAGCTATGCAAAAAATTGCATTTGTAATTTGTTTATTTATTAGCTCAACGCTATTTGTTGGAGCACAAAATATCCCAACCCCCAAATCTCATTTTGGGTTCTCAATAGGAGATAATTATCACCTTGCTACCTTCACAGAAACTGAATCGTATTTAAAAAAATTAGCAGCCGTTTCGAAAAAAATGAAACTGGTTACGATTGGTAAAACAGAAGAAGGTAGAAATCAGTACATGGTAATTGTATCAGATCCCGCTAACCTTGCGAAGCTTGATAAGTATAAATCGATCTCACAAAGAATGGCTCGTGCAGAAGGACTGTCAGATGCCGATGCTAAAGCTTTGGCATCGGAGGGCAAAGCAGTTGTTTGGATCGATGGTGGTTTGCATGCTACAGAAGTAGTGGGTATACATCAATGGATCGAATCTTTGTATCAGATCATTACAAGAACAGATGAAGAGACCAAAAGAATTCTTCAATCAACCATCATATTATTTGTGCATGCAAATCCAGACGGACAAGAACTAGTATCCAACTGGTACATGCGCAATAGTGATACTTTAAAACGTTCTACTTCTAATTTGCCTAGGCTCTATCAGAAATATATTGGACACGATAATAATCGCGACTTCTACATGACGAACATGAGTGAATCGAAAAACATGAGTAGGCAACAATATATCGAATGGATGCCGCAGATCTTGTATAATCATCACCAAACTGGTCCTGCTGGAACTGTAGTTGCTGGTCCGCCTTATCGTGATCCATTTAACTACGTGTATGATCCTTTATTGGTTACTGGTATAGATGCAGTAGGTGCTGCGATGAGTAGTAGATTAAATGCAGAAAGCAAACCAGGTTATACCATGAAGAGTGGTTCTGTTTATTCTACTTGGTGGAATGGCGGATTAAGAACAACTGCTTACTATCATAATATCATCGGACTACTCACAGAAATTATTGGCAACCCTACACCCAGTAAAATTCCATTTGTACCAAATCGCTTAATCCCGAATAGCGCTACACCTTATCCGATTGAACCCAAGCAATGGTTATTTCAAAACTCGATCGATTATTCTGTTTCTTTAAACTATGCGGTATTGAATTATGCTGCAAGGTATAAAGATGAATTATTGATGAATATTTATACGATGGGTAAGCATTCGATTGAAGCTGGAAGTAAAGACCATTGGACTTTATCGCCTAAAAAAGTAGAGCTGGTTACTGATCTATATAAAGAAGATAAAAAAGAAATGAAGGGCGATACTTTGCCGCTTGAATACTTTGGAAAGATCTATCGCAAACAAGAATTAAAAGATGCAAGAGGCTATATCGTTCCTATCAATCAGCCAACTACAGCGATCAATTTCATCAATATTTTGATCAATAGTGGGATACGTGTAGAACAAGCAAAATCAGATTTCACTGTAGCTGGAAAAACATATTTAGCAGGTTCTTATGTAGTAAAAACAAATCAGGCTTTTCGTCCACACGTGATTGATATGTTCGAACCACAAGATCATCCGAACGATTTTCAGTATCCGGGTGGACCACCTGTGCGCCCATATGATGCAGCAGGATGGACGCCAGCATTTACCATGGGCATTCAGTTTGATCGGATCTTAGAATCTTTTGATGGACCCTTTGAAACCATTCCATACGGACAAGTGCAAGTTTCAAAAGGAAAAATGCAGGAGTCATCTTCTGCAGTTGGTTTTTCTTTTTCAACAAAAGACAACGCCAGCATTATTTTATTAAATGATTTGTTAAAAGCGGGCATTTCAGTTTCAAAAAATGCCAATCAGTTTTATGTGGCAAATAATGCAGCAGTCATGCCTTTATTAAAAAAGGCAGCAACTGATTATGGTTTGGTTATTACCAGTGAAGATAAAAGCATCAAAGAATCTGTTGCGGTTGCTACAAAACGCATTGCATTGTGGGATACTTATGGGGGATCGATGTCTGCAGGTTGGGTAAGGTGGATCTTAGAGCAATATCATTTTCCTTTTAACTTGATCTACGCAAAAGAGATTGATAGTGTTGATTTAAAAGCGAAGTATGATATGATCGTTTTTGTAAGTGGTGCGATTCCATCTGTTAGACCAGAAGCGCCAAGTGGCTTCGAAGATAGAGAACCTAAAACTGATGAGATACCTGCTGAGTTTCAACCAATGCTTGGGAAAATAACAGCAACAAAATCTATCCCAGCACTTAAAAAGTTTTTAGAAGCGGGTGGAGATATTGTAACATTTGGTAGCAGCGCTAATCTCGCGTATCAGTTACAATTGCCAGTAAGGAACGCATTGGTAGAAATGGTGAATGGCAAAGAGAAAAACTTGCCAGGTGAAAAATTTTATATTCCAGGATCAGTAATGCAAATGGAAGTTGATAATAAACTAAAAGAAAACTGGGGTATGGGTAATAAAGCAGATGTTTATTTCAGTGCGAGTCCGGTTTTTAAATTATTGCCAGGTGCTATATCTAATGGAGATGTTACACCACTTGCATGGTATGCATCAGATAAAACTTTGAGAAGTGGTTGGGCTTTTGGTCAGTCTTATTTGCAAGACGGAGTAGCAGCTTTTGCGGCTAAAGTGGGTAAGGGTCATTTATATGTATACGGACCAGAGATCACATTCCGCGGACAAACACATGGTAGTTATAAAATGTTATTCAATCAATTATTTGAATTGAAGTAATATTTGTTAAGATATTTCCTTTTTGCGTAAATATGATTTCCTTATATCGAAAAGATATTTTGGCATAAGGAATTTCCTTTGCGTAAATATTATTTTATGAGGGTGTTATTATACTTTTTTATTTTTCTTCCGATAATTGGATTTACACAATTAGATACCAATGAGATACACAAATTAAAAGATATAAAAGTTATTGCATTTAAAACGGTACGTGGTATTGGACATATGCCTGAATTGAAAGATGGCATTATTTATGCAGGAAAAAAGACAGAATTAATTCTTGTGGATAGTTTAGATGCAAACAAAGCAATAAATAATACTAGACAAATTTTAGGTCGAATTCCGGGTCTTAATATTGTTGAAACTGAAACAGGTGGATTTACAGCAAATGGAATAGCAACAAGGGGTTTAAACCCTATTCAGAGTATTGAAATGAACACTCGACAGAATGGATATAATATAAGTGCAGACATTTTTGGTTACAATGAAGCCTATTATATTCCACCGATGGAAGCTGTCCAAAGGATTGAAATGGTTAGAGGAGCTGCCTCTTTGCAATTCGGTTCACAGTTTGGTGGTTTGATAAATTATGTTATACGAGATGCTCCTGTTAATAAGCCGTTCGAATTTACTAGTTCTCAAACAATGGGAAGTTTTGGTTTATTGAATTCATTTAATGCTATTGGGGGTAATTATAAGAAAATTAACTACTACGGTTTTCTTCAGTATCGATATATGGCCGGGTATAGGCCGAATAGTTCACAATGGCAATTTTCGGGATTTGGGAAAGTTCAATATCTGGTAAACCATAAATTAAATATGGGTATTGAATATTCAATTTTAAGAAATGAATTAAAAATGCCCGGTGGATTATCTGATAGTTTATTTAATATAGATTCAAAAGCTTCTACAAGGTCGAGAAATTGGTTACGTAGTCCATGGAATATCCTATCTGCAAACCTTAACTATACAATTGATAATCAAACAAACTTAAATGTAAAGTCAACTTATTTATTTAGTAGCAGGGCTTTAGTTTGGCGTAATGAAGATGGCGGCCCTGAAGCCTTGGATACCATTGATCCATCCACGAATCAGTACGTTCCACGGGAAGTTGGAATTGAGAAGATGAAGAATTCTACAACTGAAGTTCGTTTATCCCGAAATTATATGCTAGGAAACCAAAAATCTACATTAGCAACGGGTCTTCGATTGGCTTATTCTTGGTTTGATAGAAAAGGTGGGGGTGAAGGAAGTACGGGGTCAGATTTTGATTTGAGGGTTAATGGTGATTGGGGCTATGATCTTCAATTCACCACAAAAAATTTGGCTTTTTTTACTGAAAATATTTTCAGAATAAGCGAACGTTTATCTATTACACCAGGTATTAGAGTTGAGTATTTAGAAAGTACTTCGAAAGGTTATAAAACAAAAGAAAATGTAAAATTGGTATCCAACGAAACAAGAACTAGATTATTTCCTTTATTTGGTGTTGGCATACAATATAAAAATTCAATGAACACCAATATATATGCAAATATAAGTCAGGCATACAAGCCTATCGAATATGGTCAGCTAGAACCCTTTGGTGTTAACTCGAGAATTGATCAAAAATTAAGAGATGCAAATGGATTTAATTCTGATTTTGGTTTTAGAGGTACCATTAAAAATTACTTGAATTTTGATCTGGGTTTATTTTTTATGGCTTATAATAATAGAATCGGAGTAACCATACAAACTGATCCGGTAACTGGTAATCAATATTCATTTAGAACAAATATTGCCAATAGTGTACATAAAGGAATAGAAACCTATATAGAATTTAATGTATTAAAATACCTCGATACACAATCTCCATACGGATTGAGTTTATTCAATTCATTTTCATTGATAGATGCAAGATATACCAGTGGAGCCTATGAGGGCAAAAGAGTAGAAGCTGCTGCAAAAACCATTAACAGGGTTGGATTAATCTTTAATTCAAAAAAACTTTCAGGTACTTTTCAGATAAATTCAGTTGGAGATGCTTTTGGAGATGCTTCAAATGTGATGCTTAGTGACAATCCTGTAGGAGGATATATAGCAGCTTATA
>JAPLEO010000055.1 GCA_026391125.1 Bacteroidota bacterium | reverse complement strand
CAATATTGCAAAACCGTAGAATAATACTTGTCCGGCTAAAATGAGTTGGTACTTCCAATCGCCTTCAAGCATTAAAACAATATACCAGTTTAAAATAAAACAGCCGATCATTAAGAATGGCGTAATTGTCCAACGTAAAATACGATGGCTTAAATATTGAAAACTTAAAACTGGATGTTTAAATGGATTCAGTAATCCCGTAAGTCTTAAAAAAGATTGAATACCACCTGCAGCGATTCGAACTTTTCTTTTCAATTCCTCTTTGGTATTTGCAGAAGCAGATTCTGTTGCATAAGCATCAGGCTCATACACTATTCGATAGCCTTTTTCAGCTATCAACATAGAAATCATAAAATCATCTAACAGTGTATCTACAGGAACTGGAATGTACAATGAAGTTTTTACACTAAACAATTCTCCCGCCGCTCCCACAACAGAAAATAGTTCAGAATCCCAGGCCTTTAGTTTTGATTCATATTTCCAATAGAATCCTTCTCCTGCAGTAGCATCGCCACTGTCGTCGATATGAACCCTTTTTTCACCAGCAACTGCACCAACAGTAGGGTCTTGAAAATGTCTACAAATATTGATCAATGCTTGTTTATTCAACAAGGTATTGGCATCGGTAAATACCGCAACCTCAGTTTTCACTTCCAGCATGGCTCTGTGAACAGCCACAATTTTTCCAGAACGCTCTGGCTTATGCATTAATTTAATGGAAGGATATTTTGAAATGATATCAGCAGTGCCATCTGTAGATCCATCGGTAATAAAAATATAATTCACTTTACTACTAGGATATTCTAAGTCAAGTGTATTAGTTATTTTTTCTTCAATGCAATATTCCTCATTATAGGCCGCCACAATTAATGTCACAGTGGGCAATTCATAATGAGGATCCAATTCTTTCTTCTTCCTGAAAACGCGCAATAATTTAATGATAAAAAACAATACAATACCATACCCTACATAGGTATAAATGATAATAAATAAACTGATCCAGAATATGATTTGCATATCTTATTTTAATTTAAATCCTAATTTTTTGCTATCTACCCTATTGGTAATATTCCACCATATTGCCCTGAAAAGAATGGGAATAAAATCAGCAGTCCCATCCTTCAAATAACTTACCATATTTCTAGGTGTTACAAGCAGACAAAAATGACAATAGAATATCATCTTTTGAAAAAAGCTAGCATTACGTCTAATAAAAAGAATCCGATTTCTGTTCATAAAGAATTCTTTTAAGGCACTCTTCTGACCAACTGACACTGATTCTTTATGATAGATCAAAGCTTGCATATTGAGCCTTATTTCAAACCCAGCTTTTTTGATTCTTGCACCCCAGTCCATTTCCTCATAATAAAGAAAATAGTTTTCAAACATCAGACCCGCTTTTTCAATAGATTCTTTCGAAACCATCATGGCAGCACCGTGGCCAAATCCAGTGAAGCCGGTTAAATGGTCATACTGTCCGTTGTCTTTTTCAAACTGTCCAACACAATAGTTCCTGGCAGTATAATAATTCATTTCTGTATACCCTGCATATTGTAAAGTATCAGGCTGCTGAAAATACCTGATTTTGGGCGAAATCATTCCAGTCTGAGGATAAGTATCAAAACTTTCAACCAACTTACTCATCAGCCCGGGTGTAAATTCTGTATCGTTATTGACCAAGAAAAATAGATCTCCATTAGCTTTAGCAATGCCTAGATTATTCCCGCCTGCAAATCCGAGGTTTACATCTGAACGATAAAACTGTACACCTGGGTATTTCAATATCCAATCGGGAACAGGATTCACCTTACTAGCATTGTCAACCACTATGATCTCATAGTTGGGATAATCATTGGTCTTATAAAATGCATCCAGAAATTCATCTGTAACATGACTATGATTATAATTGACAGTAATAATGGAAACTAGTTTCATATGCTTTTTTGGGTCAGTAAATTTTCATCTATCCAATCAAGTATTTTTGAATCCACCTTTTCATCAAATTTTCTGGCGAAAAATTTTCCAGATTGCTTTAATTTTTCGGCATCGGTTATAACTAACACTTTGGGTCTTGCTTCACCCGCAGACCAATCAATGTATCTTAGGTTATCATTAACCATCTGCCCTCTAAATTTTGAGTTATACAGAATGGTTTGAAAAACCAGCTCATCACTTCCCCAAGTAAGCTTAAAATATTTCTTGATAGAATGATTTTTTTCAAGAAAGGCAACAATGTATTTTAAGTGTTCGATAGTGATGGTAAACCAAGATGATTTGCCAACATACACTAATTCTTTTGGAGGTTTTCTTTTGGGAAGCAAAGCATTCATTTTAATTTCTAAAGTTGCAAATCCCGGAAAATGATAATCCGATAAATCATATCGTTCTAGTCGCTTAAAACCCACAGGCCATTCTTCAGGAATTAGTAAATATTCCATAAAAGCCTTTCCCTGATTTAAACTCAAGAAACTATTCATCTCCTCATTTCGCATGATCGGATAGTCTTGTCCGCTAATCACAGAAATATATTGTCCCTCTTCAAAAGAAGGAATGATCTCTTTAAAACTATTCACCATTCCTTGAACCTGGCTATATCCACCCCAGGCTACTTTAATTCTATGTTTAATAAAAATGACTTGGGGGTAATTTCTATATTCTTCAAATAATGATATGTCAGTCTTCAAATCAACTTGCAAATATATTTTTGTATCATCAACACTCAATCTTTCAATCAATCTTTTAAGTTGACCAGTATTCGCATGAACCAATATTAAAAAAACAGATTTCATCATAACATTCATAATTTAGAATCAATCAACTTCTTCTTTTATCCAATCCCAATCTGTTTCAACACTTTATCCAAAATGTTTTTAATTTTCTTCAATTGTCTTCCAGACTCTCCTCTTGGCTTCTCGTTTTTCCAGGCGGTATGTGAAAGGTATTGATAGAATATTTTCTGAAACTCGAGGCTATTATTGTAAGATTTGAAGATCGGTTTTCTTTGAACGTAGTGGATCAAATAGGGATCAGGATGTTCGAAAGTGCAGAAGTGATTCCATAGCGGATCTAGTTCTAGCCATTGGTGCGCTAACACTACATTCATACCATATTGGTCGGGGTAGTTTGCAAATTTCTTATTCTCATCAATACAATTAATAATCTTGACAGGTATATCCTGCTCAAGCCATTTTTTAGTGGGGATCAATAATAATCCCGTATTAAAATACCTAGTCTTTGCGTCAAGGCCTAATTCTTCATAATTTAAAACCCCACCCCATGCATTATCAAATGTAATGATCCGAGGATCTAATACTGCTGCAACTAAAGAGTCACCTAGATCCGTTTCAAACAAAGTGGATATATCTTTTTGCACGATCATATCTACATCGAGATATAAAACTTTCTCCACTTCTTTGGGAATAAAATAAGGTATAAAAAGGCGCATGTAAATATTCAAAGGGTAACTACTTCTATCGAGTGGAAGAGACATCCCCTGAGGAATAACTTCAGCCATTGACTGCCAAAACAAATTGGTAATGTTTGGATTAACAGAACTTTGCAATTTCTTTTTATTGAAAGAAGATACATTGTCTTCAATGATCCATAAATCAATTGTATTCCCAGTTTTTAAATTTGTTTCAATAGAATTTATTAGAGCAGCGAGAAGGACTAAATAATTATCGTCTGAAGCTACAACAATGGTAATCGGTTTCATTGCAATACATTTAAAAGGAACTTATTCTGATTGACGCTTTGCATCAAACCAATTCGAAATTGCTTTGTCTATTTCTAGCACACTATTCTCCCATGTATGAGCTGATGCAAAATGACGTCTATTAGATTTTAAATCTGCATTGTCTTTCAGCAAACCATCTTCAATCATCTTTACATAATCTTCTTTAGTTTCTGCCAAATAACAATGAGATGCAAAAATGCTCATTCCATCTGTTTTGGTGGCTACCACTGGCTTCCCTACTGCTAAGTATTCATCAATTTTTCTTGGGTAATTTCCAATAGTAACTTGATTCACGATTTGCGGATTGATGCAAACGTCAAAAGCATTGATATAAGAAGGAAGAGTTGAAGGATCCTTAGACCCAAGAAAATATACATTACCCATTTGGTGTAAAGTTGAAGCCTTAAATTCATTGTCTTCAGGGCCCACTAAAACAACGCTCCAATCTGGTTTTGATACTGCAATATGCTGAAGGATTGCAATATCGAGACGAATACTTTGCAATGCCCCTACATACCCAATGACGGGCCCCTTTATGGGCAGCATATCGTTTGGTTGAGCTAATCCATCAGTTTGCATGAAGATGTCTAGTTCACATCCCTGTCCCACATAAAAACTGTTGCTATTATATTTTCTACAATAATCTGCTAGATATGTGGAATTGGCAACACAGATATCTGAGCCAGCGATCAATTCAGGTTCGTGTTTTTTGCCATGAAACGCCCAATAATCTACCGCCAACATAAAATCTCGTGAGTAATAAATGCTGATGGCAGGTTTCAAAAGCGATTTCAAATGGAAGGATCTAAACATATCGTTATCATTAAACAATATGAAATCCTTGAAACCTAGTTCTTCTACCGCTCTTAAGATTGACTTAGCAAATAGTTGGTTATTTCTTTTATTCAGGAATTCAAATAAGAAGGGCCATTTGATCCAGTTGATCGATTCGATCATTTCGTCAGGGAAAAGATTCCACAAATTTTCTTTGATAGACACTAAACCTTTTTCATTTCCTTGAACAACGGAGATTCGTTTGGCTATTTTGGGGTCAGACTTCCCCCGGAACTTACTAATTCGATCTAAAGGAGAATTAACATACAAAACTCTGTTGTATTTACTCCATTCTAATGCTATGTTTTTGCAATTGCTACCAATTGAAACATCCCATGCTTGTTGACCTACTACAATGATATCCCGTCCTTTTAAATGATCAGAGTTTCCCATTAATTGCAAGATTTTGTTGCTGATCAATCCTATAAATTACTCCCATTAATGCAACAGCTAAAAAGAACAAAACGTTAGATGGATACTGCACCAATGCTTGTTGTGGAAAGTTACCAATATTCCATGTAAAAACCATCAAAATCATCCCCAAAGAATAACTTTTGAGTTCGGGATCCCTTATATCATAATAACTATTTACGCCGGTTTTTAGAATTGTAAATATCATGTAACTAAAAATAAATAGACCAATCCAACCTAGCTCAACCGTTGTTCTTACATAGCCACTATCGGGAGGAAAATGGGCCAGAAAAGAATTTGGCGCAAATTTGATCCCCCATTCCCCTGTTGCACCTAACCCACCACCAATAGGATGCGTATAAATATAGGGTTTAATGCGGGCCTGATTCATCTCACGCACTTTATACGAAGCATCATTATTTGGCCTAAATGCGGTTTGAAATCGAAGGATATTTTGATTAGATGTAGGCATGAATATGAGAAAAACAATAAAGAATAATGCGCCAACAGTAAATACGAGAATCTGTCGATTGAATTTGAGAATGGCATATAACATAAAGGCAGCAGGCACTAAAGGAAAGGCCCCCCTTGTACCAGAGAATAGCATTACATATAAAAAGAAAACGGCCAAAAAGCCTAATATCATTTTTTTATAGGTCTTTAACGGTCCAGTGATGAGTGCCATACACAACAAACTAGCAGTGGCCATATTATAAGCAAAGGTCACTGGATCTGAAAACATAGAAAATTTTCTCCAATGCCCGGCTAGAAATAATAAGCTTGCCAATTCCGGAGCAGAATGCAGCCATTGTTCTTCAAAGTCAGCGAAGCCAAAATATTCTTGTTTAAATGCATAACAAGCGTTGATGAACGACCAAACAATCCACCATTTAAGGATAATCCTTATGAATTGTTTTGTTCGAATATTGTAAGTGAAAATAAAATACATGAGTGTAACTAACCCAACGGTTCGTACAGTATATACCCAAGCTAGTCTTGATTCTGCTGCTGGATTAGCCACTTGCATCATAGTGTAAGACACCCAAATAAAGATCATCAAACTGACCTTGCCTTTTAGCAGATCAAAATCCTGTTTTTGTTTTATTTGCATAAACATCCCTAGCGTAAACAATGCCAACATCCCATCCATTAAAGTACCCAATGGGAAACCTCCTACCCCATATCTTAAAAACCACATGATGGTATAGGCCAATGTTAAATAAACCATGATCCCAAATTCAGGTTTAACTACAAGGAAATAAACTACTGGAAGGGCAACCGAAAATGCAATTACCATTAAGGCAATTTTCATACCTGATTCTGCAATGGCATACGCCAAAATGGACGAGATAATAAAGAAAATTGCAAAACCCCACCAACCTGAAAATTTTTCAACCAACAAAAATCTTCTTAGGATTTTGCCAATCGTTTTTTTTTGACGGTTATTTGATGGGTCGATATGAAGGGTAAAATCGTCCAAAGATTAGAATAGCATTTTATAGATGATTGCCAATTGAATAACAACAATAAACCCAATAGCAACCTTTCTAGTAATTACTTGAATCCTAGCTTCGGTTTGTTCAGGAGTTTCCTTTTTTAATTTAATACTCGGACTTGTACGCATATGTTACTTTTTCAGTTCATCAATTTCCTTCTCATGATAATGTTGCGTTGCTACTGAAATTTCGTTGGCTTTTCGAACTTTCAAAAGCGACAATACCTGGAAGAAAATAAATTTTGGGATTCCCCATAGCGACTGATAAATGCGCTTATCAGTGTGTGACATAAGAAGTGCAAACAGAAATCCTGCTATAAAGATCATAAAACCAATGAGCCATATCAATGATTGTATAGGACTAATTAGAAGATCAACAAACATGAATAATACCGAAAGCAACAGAAATATAAACAGTGGTGGTCTTAATAACACCAATCCAAATAAAAATTGGTTCCAATTAAATCCTGTGATGCCTTTCCAAACCAATTGAAATCCAAATTTAAAATATCGAAACCAAGTATTGATCCACCTTGCTCTTTGTTTTACTAATTGATCTGACCGAGAGGTCTTTTCATCGTATAAGATTGCCTTTTCTGCAAACGCAATTCTATTGCCACGCTCCACAATTTCTTTTTGCAAGATCTTATCAAAGCCTGCTCCTGTAATATCTTGATGTTCTAAACAATCTCTATACAACTGGGTTGTAAAAGCCATTCCAGACCCTGCAAGAGTTGCAGAAGAACCAGCTTCAAATAGTATTTTACCGTCGTAAAAATGATAATAAATGTCGCGCGCTGCGTCTAAACATGCATACACGGTATCCATATTTTTCGCATCCCTAACACCTTGAACCGCTGTAAATCCTTTATCAAAATAGACAGTCAATTCATCGAGGTAATCGGGTTCTACTAAGTTATCACTATCAATGATGGTAATCCGATTATGAGGTCTCTTGAAACGATGTATCGCATAAAAATGTGATCGTGTATTGCTTGATAAAGTTTCTTCAGGTCTCAGCAGTACAACACGTTCATCATTAAAATTTAAATTACTGATGTCACATTTATCAGCAACAATGTAGATAAGGAAGTTCTTATAGTTCAACTTTAAAATTGAAGCAACCACAGGCGGCAATGTGTGTGTTTGTTCATAAGCAGTTACGATAATTGCATAATCTGCAATCTCAACAATCGCTTCAGCTTTATTTGATTTTGGAACAAACAAATAAATAATAAAAATCAGTAATGGCAATACAAGGTTATAGCCGATTAAAATTTGAATCAATTGCCATAATAACATCCCATAATTTATGTCCATTGTAATTCAATATTTTTTGAGAAAATTGATTTTAAACTTTTCTTCTTTTTAGGTTTGATAAGTGTTTCATTTTGATCTCTATTTAGTATCCATCCAATGAACTTACCCTCCAACCCATTTAAGTAAAGAACATTTTGCTTTTTCTTAAAATTAATTTTCCTTCCTGATTCAAATACGGTTAGTACTTTTTCAGAAAACTGTACCCATTCTTTAGATTTATTAAAGGAATTCAATCCTTGCGCTTCGATAATAATGATATCAAATGAATCCTTCAAAGATTCAAGTTTAGATTCAATATTTTCTGATGTATCAATTTCTAACAAACTAGTATCCCCTCCCTTTGTACCCATCACTAGAATTTCAGTGATTGGCCTGAAAGATGGCAATGGTATGTCTCCCGAAAGAAAATCTTCAAGGAAAAATTCTGTTCCAGTAACATTACTAATCGAGGGGTTTGCAAAATTGCCATCAATTAATAATACCCTTTTTCTGGTCATTAAATACGCATAGGCCAGACTCATGCTGAATAGGGTTTTTCCTTCGCCATGACAAAGACTATTCACCATCAAAATTTTCGACTTACCCATTTCTGACTCAATCTCAAATCTACAAGAGCGTAACATTTCTTTAAAATTCTGCAACCTAAGGTCATCGTTAAATGGCTTCTCCCACAATGATTTTAGCTGTACAACTGAACTTGTTAATAAAGGAATATACCCGAGAACAATTTGATTTGTTTTGTCAGCGAGTTCATTAACAGCAGACAAAGAATCATCCAGATAGAATACAATAAACAATCCTAATAGAACCAAAATAAAGCTCACCAAACCAGACATAATCACAAGGATCATCTTTTTGGTAGGACTAGCCGGACCAGGCACTGCGAATTCAATTTGCCGTAAGGAGATCGCTAGGCTTGATTCAAGACTTGATTTATTGTATCTGAATTGAGCGTCTAAGTATTCTTTACTGGCTACATCAATGGCACTTTCATAGTTTTGAATTACTGCTTCATGAGGAACCAGTAAATCGAACTTTTTATTTAGCCGAACAAGTTCTTCAATTAAAGTTGCTAAACTGAACTTTGCTATATCATTGTCGAGTTCCAGTTTTACTTTTTGCAACACTAGGCTTTCTTTTGCGGCTAGTGGGTTTACAATATAGCGATCAGTTGCTTGTTGAATTTGTATGGTTGCTACATTTTTTGCTGAATCGATTTTCCTCTTGATCTTTTCGTCGTAATTGCTTTTAATGTATTCGTCAGAAAGATTGAGCAAGTATTGCTTGGTGGCAGCAATCTGTTGATTGATCGGCACCATGGTTGCTTCAAAATATTTGCGCTCATTTGGGTTAAACTTATCTTCAATACTTTTTAATGCCCCTGTATAAGCAGCAACATCTTTTTCAGCAAGTTGCTTCATTGTCTCAAAACTCGACAACTGATTGTACAAACTTTTTGCTTGTTCATTCAAATTCAAAACACGATTCTGAATCTTATAGTTTTTCAATAAACCCTTTAAACGGTTCATCTCAGATTCCTTTTGTCGGAGTAGCGTATCTAAAAAATTAACTGTTTTTTGTTGGTTATTTTTAACATATTCTGTGTAATACGCAATGAACTCATCTAACAAAGTATTAGTTACAAAGGCAGATAAGTTTGGATTCTCTGAATCATAAGTTGCGTCAATAAAATCACTGTTATTAGGGCGATATATTCCAATACCTTTTGCTAAGACATCATAATTATATCCCATGCTTTTTATCAATTGTATCAAACCATTCTCATCGGGTATATAACCATTCAAAGGTTCCCTTGTATGATAATGCTTTTTATATACTTCTACTGCATGCTTTATCGCATCTGGATTCAGATCTTTTAAGATTTTGCTTTTCGCTTTAAAAGGAACACTGTCAGTAAGATCGTGGATCATCAAACGGTACGAGATCTGATCATACACTTTGTTCAGACGCATCATTTCCATCAGGTTAGCAAAATCACTATTGATTTTACTTTCTTGAAATCCGTCTGAAGAAAGTACCTGTTGAGATTTATCTACCAAGCCAGTCGACATTCTACCATGAGAACTATAGGTATCCGCCATATTCCGAACCAAATAAAAAGTAATGACCACCATGATCAATGGTAGCCCAAGGATCAGCCATTTTCTTTTTATTAAAAGCTTTATGAATTTTGCAAGTTCCATTAGCGAATGTCAGATAGTTTTTTGCCTACAATTGTTTCTAAACTTGCTTTGGCAATGAGTAAATTTGCTTCCGCATCAATTACTTGTTTACGATTGTCTGATTCATAAATCAAGGCTTTTGTAAATGTTTCGAAGTTTGCCTCCCCTTTTTCAAATTTATACCTCGCTTCTTTTACAACGCTTTCTGCTTCTATAGCAATTTTGCTTTGCATTCGAAGTAAAACAGATGATTGTACAAATTTAATATATCGCGCTTTTACATCCCCTTCAATAACATTCATTGTTTCAAGACTAGCTAATTTAGCTAGCTCATACTCCTCTTTTGCGATTTTAACATTATAGGGCTTTTGAAGAATGTTGCCTAGATTGATAAAGAAACCAATCTGAAATCCTGATAAAGTTGGTTGATTTAAACTAGTTGTTCCACCACTTGGACTATAGTTAACTGTAACTGTAAATGCATCGAACCATGACATATTGGTTTTACCAATATTCATATGTGCCATATCAATTCGTTTCTGATTAACTTTTACGATTGGATAATATTTTTTTGCAGTATCAATTAATTGAGTCAAAAAACTATTTGATACTTCTCGCATCATCGACTCTTGCGCTACTAGTTTTGAAAAAAAACAAGCCGACATCAGAAAAGAAAACACTAAAACAAACTTTTTCAATCTTGGAAATTGAATCGGTGATTTTGTTTTTAGATATACAATTCCCATAATAGTTTTCCATTTTTAAAAGAATAGCGATAGCCAATCCAAATATATCACCCCTCCATTAGTCAAAAACGGAGATAAATAGTTTTGAATCAGCAGTTTAAAGATACCACTAATCATTGTTGAATACTGAGGGGCTTTCAGGGTTTTATCAACATCAAATCCCCCTTATAAAGAAAAAACAATATTTATTTTGAAAATATCAGAATAAGCCTATAAAAAATTAACTTTAGTGTCTGAAAATCAACACATGTCGCTCAAAGAAACAATCAAAAGCAATCCTAGAATTAAGCAGTTTGTTCATTGGATGTTGGTACCTTCTGGCGAAGCCAGACCCCGATTATGGGTGAAGCTTTTTATCAACCCCTTTGTGCATCAAAAAGGCAAAGGTTCATCCATCCGATGGAGAACGAGGGTTGATGTGTTGCCTTTTAACCGCTTTAAATTAGGAGCAGGTTCCACAATCGAAGATTTTAGCACGGTTAATAATGGAGTTGGCGATGTTTTGATTGGCGATAACACATTGATTGGCATGGGTAATACCATTATCGGGCCCATTACAATTGGAAACAATGTGATTTTTGCCCAAAACATAGTGGCGAGTGCCTTGAACCACGAATACAGAGATCCCAATATTCCCATTCACCTTCAACCAATTTTAACTGGAGCTATCGTGGTGGAAGATGATTGCTGGATTGCAGCCAATGCGGTGATTACTGCTGGGGTAACCATTGGCAAACACAGTGTTATTGCAGCAGGAGCTGTGGTTACCAAGAGCATTCCACCTTATTCAGTGGCAGTTGGCAATCCTGCAAAAGTGCTAAAACAATATAACTTTGAAACACACGATTGGGAAAGGGTTCACTAAACGTTTTCTTTTTGAAATAGAGCAGGAATTGTTCTTATGATCAATATAATATCGTTAAAAAAACTATTGTTTTTGGCATAAATGTTATCCAAAATCAGGCGATCATTTTCAGACATTTTCCCACTTCCTCTTTTTTCAACCTGCCATAAGCCGGTAATACCAGCTGGGGCCATAAATCGAAGGGCGTATTTATCGGTAGTTAGTTTTTCAGCCTCATACAATGGTAATGGTCGGTTACCTACAATACTCATATCTCCAATCAATACATTCCATAATTGTGGTAATTCATCAATACTGGTTCTTCTAATGAATTTGCCAATCTTTGTCATTCTAGGGTCGTCCTTAATTTTAATAAAAGTTGATCCCCGAGTATTTGCAGACTGTTCTACCCACTCTTTTTCACACATATGAACGGTATCTGAGTAAACAGGGAACTGACAATGCCCTCCAGAGGCTTTACAATCTTCGCATAAAAACTCATAGGAAATCTCATCATCACTAACCCTTTTCTTCCTAGAGGTTATGGTATACTGATTCAGGTGTTTTAGGTCCTTTAATTTCTTATCAGAGTCAAAATGCATTGACCTGAACTTATAAAATCGGAAAATATGATAACCGCGCCCTACCCGCAATGCATAATAAAAAACCGGGCCCTTCGATTCTAATTTAATCAGGATCGCAATAAAAATAAAAACAGGAGAAAGAACAATTAGGGCAATGCCAGAAATTACTATATCAAATAACCTTTTACTCAACGGGGTCTTATAAACAACAGTTTTTTCTTCAAGCGCAATTTTATGTTTCCTTAATTCTGACCAATGCTCAATGATAAAATTGATCCTAGTTTCGAATTTTTCAATCTTAAATGGCATTTTAAACACCTCTGCCACGCCAGCTTGAAGCGCAATTTTCATGATCTTGTCGCTCAAATGCTGACAAATAATGATAAACGGAGTATTAAAATCTTTTTTATTGTTTAATGTTTCCAACAATGAAACTCCTGAGGGCGCCATTACTTCACTTTGGCTAATGATGGCAGAAATATTCAAATCACTTTCTTCCCAACGATCTAATAAGTCGATCCCATTTTTAAAGGCAAGAAGTTTAATATTCCCAAGTTGACAATGCTCCAACTTACTAGTAACTTCAGAATCGCAATTGATCAGCGCTACTATCGACAATTTTGTAATGTTGGTGGAAGAAAAATCAGTCATATCAATTTAATGAATCATAATAGGTTGCCAGTTCTTCTCAGAACCACTTTAATTCTAGCTTCTAATTCTTTGGGATTAAAGGGCTTGACAATAAAATCATCAGCACCTGCGTCTAAACATTTTACAATCATTTCTGAACTATCCTCACCAGAAAGTACCATCATTGGAATAGAATTAAAGAAATCGCTTGCTTTCACCTGCTTTATCAATTCAAGGCCCCCCATTTTAGGCGTATTTAAATCTGTAATAATTAGATCAGGGATATTACCATCATGTAAATAAGCCAATGCTTCAATTCCGTCAGAAAAAACTTCTAACTGAAAATAGCTACTGAAATATTTAGTCAGAATTGATTGCATGAACTTATCATCCTCTACAATTAGCATCTTTAATGAATGGGTCTCAGCAGTTGCCATAAAGTGGTCTTGGTGTTCTTTAGAATTTTAATAACAATAATACAAAATTGTTTGCTTAATAATCCAATTCACAAATATATGAACACGCGTAAAAATACATACTTAGCACCATAATTCATGCATAATCTAGCATTAAATGAATATTAAAACATTTTCTAATAAATAGTATTTGAGTTTTGAATCATGCAACCCAATAAAGTTCCACTTTTAAGCACAGGAAGACGATATAATGTTAAAAGCTTATTAGTGTTTATTCGTCCTTTTTTCTAACTTAGTAGTCAGATATAAATAATATATAATTCTGTTATTCCATTTCATCATTTTATAAGTCCCTTTTTATGAGACCTATTGCGATTCCAGCTTATATCAAAGAGAAGTTTTATTTAGAGGAGTCAGCAGAAAAAACTTGTTCAGATATACGATCAGTATATCCTCTTTTACAAAAAGGCGATCCAGAAGTTTCTGTTGTTATTCCTGCTTATAATGAAGAAAAAAATATTTTAAAGACCCTAAGTGCATTAGCCAATAATCGTTGTAAATACAATGTTGAAATATTGGTAGTGAATAATAATTCAAAAGACTGTACAGAAGCATTAGTAAAAGATGCTGGGATTCGTTGTATTCTGGAAACTGTTCAAGGAATAACAGCAGCAAGAAATGCTGGTTTATACGCAGCAAAAGGAAAATACATTCTCAATGCAGATGCTGATACCATTTACCCGATCGACTGGATCGAAGAAATGGTGAAACCTTTGGCTGAGAATCAAAATGTGGCTTCTGTTTATGGAAACTTTGCATTCATCCCTACAGCTGGCACATCCAGATTTGTTTATTTCTGTTACGAATACTTTGCAGACATCATGCGTTGGCTTAATAAAATGTTCAAAGACGAAGCAGTAAACGTTTATGGATTTAATTCGGGATTCAAAAAAGAACAAGGTATCGCAGTGGAAGGGTTTAACCATCCACCCGGAACTAATGAAGACGGATGGTTGGCATTAAAACTCCGTGAGAAAAAATTTGGAATATTATATCAAGTTACAAATACAAAAGCCCTTGTTTGGACAGCTGACCGTCGTATTCAAATGGATGGCGGACTATGGAAAGGGATACTCAAAAGGATTAAAAGAGTGATCGGAATAAAAACAGAAGAAAGGACCGATTTGTAGCTTACATTTTCTGATATTTTTAAGTTCGTTTTGCTTCATTCGCTGTAAATTGGGAATACTAAAGGATTAAAGCGAACCTATGAAAGCAATATTATGTGAAAACTTCGGTGGCCCTAAACAACTTGTGCTACAAGAAATTCCGAGTCCCTTAATAAAAGATGATCAAGTTCTTATTGCAATAAAAGCTTGTGGTGTAAATTTTCCCGACAACCTAATTATCCAAGGTAAATATCAATTCAAACCCGAACTACCCTTTTCACCAGGTGGTGAAGTTGCCGGAGAAATTGTATCTATTGGAAAAAATGTAACCTATTTAAAAAAGGGTATGCGCGTTTTGGCGCTTTGTGGTTGGGGTGGATTTGCAGAAGAAGTTGCAGTTGATGCCAATCGAGTATTGCCTATTCCTGATCAAATGAATATGATCAATGCAGCTGGTACATTATATAATTATGGTACGTCCTATTATGCGTTAAAACAAAAAGCAGCAATTAAACCAGGCGAAACTGTTTTGGTTTTAGGAGCTGCAGGCGGAGTAGGATTAGCTGCTGTTGAATTAGCAAAAAAAATGGGGGCAATTGTGATTGCCTGTGCATCAACAAACGAAAAATTGGAAATCTGCAAGTCAAAGGGTGCAGACTTTACCATTAATTATCTGCAAGAAGATCTGAAAAAGAGCGTTCAAGAGATTACAAATAAAAAAGGGGTTGACATTGTATATGACCCAGTTGGTGGAACTTATGCCGAGCCTGCACTCAGATCAATGGCTTGGAATGGACGTTACCTTGTTGTAGGATTTGCAAGTGGAACCATTCCCGAATTACCTTTTAATCTTGCACTATTAAAGGGCTGCTCCATCATCGGTGTTTTTTGGGGAGCATTTGCAGAAAGAGAACAAAAAGAAAATCAAAAAAATTTGGGTGAGTTGGTGAACCTACTATTGTCATCGCAACTTAAACAACACCATCATAAAATATATTCCTTAGAAAACGCAGCTGAAGCACTCCAAGATTTACTCGATAGAAAAGTAATTGGAAAAGCGATAATAAAAATAGGCGAATGGGTTGAAAAAACAATTGAGCCAATCCCTATAGAAGCCTCCCCCATATCTGATCTTAAGGAAACAGCTTCTAGTACTATCCCTGTAGTATTTAAAAATAAATCTGAACTAAAAAATCATATTGGACAAAACCTTGGAACAACCACCTGGCTTAAGATCACCCAGGAAAGGATTCAGCAATTTGCTGATGCAACCTTAGATTTCCAATGGGTGCATCTTGATACTGAAAAGGCTAAAACATTTTTGCCAGGAGGCAAAACCATTGCACATGGATATCTTACAATGTCATTAGCCTCTCAATTTTTCTACCAACTTATTTCGATAGAAAATATAAACAGCTTTGTGAATTATGGCATTAATAAAGCGCGATTTATTAGTCCTGTTCAAGTGGATAGTGAGATCAGAATGACCGCCAGTATTACGCAAGTGGAGGAATTACCAAATGGTAGCACCAAACTTTTTCTAAACTGCAGTATTGAAATAAAAGGGCAAGAAAAACCAGCCTATGTTGCTGAAATAATCAGCATGATCTTTTAAAAAATTATTAAATAAATTCATTCAAATATTGACATATGGCACGCTATACCAGCATGGAACTAATTCGCTATCTTTTGTTTGATGTACATCAAGTAGAAACGCTATTTAAATATAAAAAATTTGAACACCTTGATTCAGAGCAAGCATGGATGATCCTTGAATCTGCAAAGCTCTTAGCCGATCAAGAAATGTTTCCTTATTTCAAAGTACTGGATGAAACCCCAGCAACATACGATGGTAAAGGAGGGGTAAAAACACATCCCCAATTAAAAAAAATCATTCAAACAGCAGCAGCTCAAAGTTGGATCGGTGGCGCAGCGAAGTTTGAACATGGGGGCATGCAGTTACCTGAAATGATTTTCAATACCGGGCAGTCGATATTTCAAGCAGCAAACAATAGTGTACAAGGGTATCTTGGCCTATCAACAGGCTCAGCCGATTTGATCACTAGTTTCGGAAGTCAAGCACAAATTGACACTTATGTTCCACCCATTTATGAAGGACGTTGGCAGGGAACAATGGCACTAACCGAGCCTCAAGCCGGAAGTTCGTTGTCTGATATTATCACGAGCGCTCAGGAAACAGACCGAGGTTATTATCTAGTAAAGGGACAAAAAATATTTATTTCTGGAGGACAGCATGAAGCCGTAGAAAATTTTGTACACCTCACGCTTGCTAGAATTGAAGGAGCCCCAGCAGGCATTAAAGGCATTTCATTATTTATCATTCCCAAATTCACCCCAGAGCCAGATGGCACACTCAGGTATAACGATGTTTATTGCGCGGGTGATTTTCAAAAAATGGGGCAACGTGGTTATTCAACTACGCACTTGTCTTTCGGAGACAACGACGATTGCAGAGCCTTTTTAGTTGGTGAACCACACAAGGGACTTGCCTATATGTTTCAAATGATGAATGGGGCAAGAATTAGTGTTGGTCAATGTGCTGCATCTGTTGCTATGGCAGCCTATCAAGCATCATTGCAATATTGTTTAGAACGCCCACAAGGTAGAATGGCTTCTGAGAAAGACCCAAGTAAACCCCCTACTTTGATTATCAATCATGCCGATGTTCAACGTATGTTACTTACGCAGAAGGCGATCACAGAAGCTTCATTGTCTCTTGCAATGGAGTGTAATAAATTATATGATCAAGTACATGGAACTTCTGGAGAAGAAAGAGATAATTATTTATTGCTTTTAGAGATCTTGACGCCAATTGTAAAAACCTATGCATCTGAACAAGGAAGTAGGTCTGCAGCACTTGCCATACAAACATTAGGAGGATATGGATTTACAACAGATTTTCCTGTTCAACAATTATATCGCGACTTAAAGATCATGTCGCTTTATGAGGGCACTACTGGCATTCAATCATTAGACTTATTAGGAAGAAAAGTAAATATTCATAACGGTAAAGCGGTAAAGCTTCTCGTAGCAAGTATGAATGCAACAATGAAAGAGGCAACTGAAACTGGAAGGCTAAGTCCTTATGCCAATAGGTTGGGGATTGAAATACAGAGAATGGGAAAGGTCTTAGAACATTTGTCTGTTTATCTTTTGAAATCGGATATGGATAGGTATTTAGCCGATGCTACTGTATTTATGGAAATGGCTGGGCATATTGTGATTGCATGGCAATGGTTAAAAATGGCGGTTGTTGCTTCACATAAAATCAAAAATTCTGATTTTCAAACGAATCATTTGGCATTCTATGAAGGTAAAATTCATACAATGGAATTCTTCTTTAAATATGAATTGCCTCATGCGGAAGCCTGTGCAAAAACATTAGAAGATCAACTCACATTAACCAATATTAAGGATTTTGATATGTTGTATTAAAATGCTTAATAGAAAGTTTCTATTTTACAATTTAAGCATTGGGAAAATCAATGTGTATTTGGGCTATTACTTTTTCCATGACATCGTTCACATATTGAACTTGGGCAAGAATTTCTGAATCATGCAACATTTCATTTTGCCTGGTTCTTGTTTCTATTTCGCGTATAGATTCTTTTAATGAATGTATGCCCATTCCTTCGATACTCGGCTTCATTCTATGGGCAAGTTTTGAGATCTGCTCCCATTCACTTTTAGCAGTAAGCTCATTCATTTTTTCTAAATCTTTAGGCACTTGCTCTAAAAATAAGGAAACCATTTTCTGAATAAAACCAGGATTGCCTTTTCCAATCAGTTCAACCATACTTAAATCATAAAGCTTGTCCTTTTCCGTCTTTAAGTGGTCATCCGATTCTTCAATAAATAATCGTTTAGATTTTGATTCAAGAGAAGGCTGACCAGCATTTGGTAATTTCTTAGATTGATTTTCGGGATCAGGTTTTAAATATTTACTAACTACCGAATACAATTTTGCTTCTGTATACGGTTTTGTAATATAATCGTTCATTCCTGCTTGAAGGTATCGTACATTATCTCCTTTTAAAGCATTGGCTGTAAGCGCAATAATTGGCATTTGAGCGATTCTTGGATCGTCCATTTTCCGAATAATTTGCGTGGCTTCGATTCCATCCATTTCAGGCATTTGAATATCCATCAAAATCAAATCGAACTGGTCTTTTGCAATCATTTCAACTGCTTCTTTACCATTATTCGCAACGGTAACTTTCATTCCCCATGTTTCAAGAATTTGGCGAGCAATGAACTGATTTAACTCAACATCCTCAGCAACCAGAATGTGTTGATACCCTAAACTCGTATAATCTTCTGGAGCAAGATGATCTGTATTCAGCATGTCTTTTGATCCAATGACAAATGGCAGTTGAAAATCGAAAGTAGTTCCCTGCTTTGGTATACTTTTCACAGTAATTTGTCCACCCTGCATTTCAACTAAATCCTTACAGATCGACAATCCTAGCCCCGTACCTCCAAATTTTCTTGTTGTATCGGTAGATGCTTGCACAAAGGGTTCAAATATATTTTCGAGTCGATCTTCATCAATACCAATACCCGTATCGCTAATTGAAAATTGAATACTTATTTTATCATCCTCTTTACTAATAATAGAAATTTCAATCGAAATCTTACCCTCTTTAGTAAACTTAATTGCATTATTCAGTAGGTTATTAAAGATTTGACTTAATCTAAATGGATCGCCCACAACTACAAGACTTTCATCGAAAGGAGAACTATAGTTCAAAAGAAGTCCTTTCTCTTCTACTTTATATTGGAACGATTGAATAGAGGTTCTTACCCTGTCTTCAAAAAGGAATGGAATTTGTTCAAACTCGATCCTACCAGAAGCAATTTTTTCAATATCCAATACATCATTCACAATCACTAAAAGGTTATTCGCAGACTCAAGGATTAATTTTAAATACTCTTTCTGTTGATCTTCTAATTGGGTTTTCGCCATTAAGTTTGCCACACCAAGAATACCATTCATTGGGGTCCTGATCTCATGGCTCATATTAGCAAGAAAAATCTCTTTGGCTTTAGAAACGTCTTCTGTAAATTGTTTGGCAATTAATAATTCGTTCTCTGCCTGAACCCTTTCAGTAATATCTTGTGAAAATCCAATGATATACGGAGCTAGCCCTTTTTCTTCCACTAAATAATTTTGGAATAATAGGTATAATCGTTTTCCGTTTTTATTCAGCGCTTTAAATACGCCTTTCCCTTTTCCTTCCTGATTAATAATATCTAAGTAATCCTTTTGTAGATTAGAAGCCTCTTTCTGATGCATAAAATCGCCAAGTGATTTACCCACCATTTCTTCGCTAGTAAAACCAAGTGAAGAACAGATGGCAGGATTCACAGAAAGTAAAATTCCGTTTTGATCATGGGTACAGATTAGAGCCTGACTATAATTGAAAAGGTCGCGATAACGTTTTTCATTAATTCGCATTTGGTTTTCAATATTTCTACGATCAGTGATATTTACACCATAGCCAATCACCATTGTTACTTCCCCATTTGCATCCAGAACTGGATACATATTTCTAAGATGGTACTGAGGATTACCGTTAGCGTCTGTTAATGTTTCTTCATAAACCACTAATTTTTTTGCTTCTAAAACACTATTGAATAAGGCCCGTCTTCCCTCCATGATTTCCATTGGGCGGTTTCGATATTTACAATAGTCTTCATCCTTTTTACCAATCATCCAAGTCCGTAATTCTGGATTTTTGATCGCAACTGGATTTAAGAATAGGTAACGATGATCTTTATCAAAAACGGCAATATCGGAAGGGATTTTATTCAAAACCTGTTCGTAAAACTCTCTTTGCTTTTCTAATCGATCTTCAGCAAATTTCTTCTCCGTGATGTCAACCATGATTCCCGTATACACACTAGCTCCATTAATATCTGTATAAGAAAATGAAGAAGAACTTGAATGCCATACAATTCCCTTTCCAGGGATATTAAGTCTTCCTTCGAAGTAGAAAGGGCAATTGGTTCGGCTTGATTCTTCAAGACAAGCCATTAATCTTTCTCGATCATCGGGATTCAGAAGGGAATTCTCTGTATTAAGTTGGTCAGCAGTAACCCCAAATATTTTTTCTACTGATGGGCTGATAAATTTGAAATAGGACGTTCCATTTTTAGGAAACACATATTCATATACAACACCGGGTAGGTTTTCAGAAAGCGATCGAAACTGTTTTTCACTTTGTTCTAATGATAATTCAACTTCTTTTAGGTCAGTTATATCCGTATGAGTTCCAATAATTTTAATAGGCTTACCATCACTGGTTTTACTCATGAGCATTCCACGATCCAAAACCCAAATAAATTTGCCATCCTTTTTACGAAGTCTATATTCCTTTTTATGACTCAGTTTTATTCCTTCTTCGTATGCTTTGTCATATTCCTGAATGATATGATAATCATCTTCATGCACTAAATTCTTCCAATCAGATGAGAACATTTCCATTTCCTCTTTAGTATAACCAAGCAACTTTTCATATTGCTGAGAGAAAAATGAAAGATCCGTCTCAAAATTATATTCCCAAACGCCTTCCCCAGCCCCTTCTAATGCAAATTGCCAACGTTGCTCAGATGCTTTAATTTTTTCGGCCGAAAGTTTTCGCTCTGTTATGTCTTCTTCCAGAGCAAAGAATTGAATTAGGTTACCTTCTTCATCAAAAATGGGATGGCCACTGATCTTTACCCAGTAAGAATTTCCATTTTTGTGATAATTAATAATCTCACAATCAAAATTCTTTCCAGCTTTAATTTGTTCTTTCAGGTAGTTGACAGTTCTGAGATCTGATTCTTTTCCTTGTAACATCGAACCGGGTGATTTTCCTAAACATTCTTGGAGGGTGTATCCTGTAATTTTTTCGAATGCTTTATTAACCCAAATCATTTTCCCGTGACTATCTGTTATAATAGCACCATTGATCGTTTCTTCAGTAATAAGCGCAAAGTGTTTGAACTTATTGCGTTCTTCGTTGAGTTGATGAATGACTTGAAGAGTGTCATTTTCCGCAATAGCTTTACTTTGTAAAACATGCAATAAATCAATTGATGCGTCATGCGTTGCAAAATCATTCAATAGCAATTTGCTTTCAGTGACTTCATCTAGTGAGTGCATCCATGGAGATCCAAGAAAAATGAGCTGATTCGTTTCTGCCAAATATTCAAACTGACCTCTTAAATTTAAGACCTTTTCAGTCGTTTGTAAGTCGAGAAAAAACATTTCGTCTTTCATCAACTTGATAGTTTCAAAACTTTGCTCTACATTTTGAGGTCTTTTGACCTTAACTATATCATTAAAAGATTGGTTCTCTTTTATTACTAGTAGTTTTTCGATTGACTTACCATGCATGACAATTTCCATTCTTTCATTCAAAAGAATGAAAAATGGGAACAGTCTATTCCATTGGTTAATATCAAATGAAAGCTTCAACACAAATCAAAATTTAAACCCAACTAATTTTATATATTTCGTGATCCTGATTATCCAATCTACTTTCAATCAATTCAATCGCTACTGGCTCATTAAAAAATTTAGAAAGACCCTGTATTAATCCCCTCACAAATTCCTGCAATCCCTCTCTTTTTGAAAAATAGTGTAACAATAAAGTCTGCTCGTCAATCTCATCAGTTTTAAATTCTGGCGGGGCAAGTTTTGGATACATCAAATAGGCACGATCATGGAATTTTGGCAAATTCAAAATAAAAGCCCTCAAATTATTTCCACCTGCACTCATCATTTGACCATATTTTTCTTTACAAGTATGTAGGATCCACCACTCACCAAATAAGATCATTACTTCTTTTAACTCAACACCCAAAACAGAAGATGCCGCATTTGCTAATTGATAAGTGATAGAATCATCATATGCTTCATTGCTCAAAAAGAATTCCACTTTAACGCCACTCTTAGTTTTCACCTTATCCCAGATTTCTGATCCAAAATTTTCTTTGACTAATTCTTCAATTGCTTTATTAACGATACCGTACATATTACTAGTTTTGTGGAACTATTTTTGTTTTAGATCTCCATTCTGAATCATTCTATAAATAGTAGACTTACCAACATCCAGTTTTTTTGCAACTACCAATACATCATTTTCATATTTCTCCATAAAATGTTGAATGATTTTCAATTCATACGCTCTTAATGTAGTTTCTTGCATCAAAAGGCTTGCACTATTACCAGAAACATTTAAGTTGATATCTTTTGCTTCTACTTGCTCGCCATCAGCCATTACCACTGCTAATTCCACAACTGATTTTAGTTCTCGTACATTTCCTGGAAAATGGTATGATTGCAGGCGTTGTAGGGCTTCCGGTGAAAACGATTTAACTGGAAGTTTATTTTCGTTACAGAAACTAATGATAAAATGTTTTGCAAGAATAAGTATGTCATTATCCCTTTCTCTTAATGCTGGCAATTCAATTGGAAGGCCCAATAATCGATAATAGAGGTCTTCTCGAAATCGTTTTGCTTTTACTTCTTCTAATAAATTCTTATGAGTAGCTACGATGATTCTTATATCAATTGGAACAAGGCCATTTCCGCCAACCCTTGTGATTTCTCTTTCTTGCAGTACCCTTAAAAGTTTGGCCTGTAAGAATAGATCCATCTCTCCTATCTCATCTAAGAAAATGGTTCCTTTATTAGCTTCCTCAAATTTTCCGATCCTTTTATCTGAAGCCCCAGTAAAAGCTCCCTTTTCGTGCCCAAACAATTCACTTTCTAAAAGTTCTTTAGGAATAGCGGCAACATTGATGGCAATGAACGGGGATTTTTGTCTTACAGAATTATAATGTATTGCCTTCGCAACCATTTCTTTTCCAGTTCCGGTTTCACCAGTTAAAGAAACAGTGATATTGGTTTGTGTAGCTTTGTCGATCAAAGCAAATACACGTTTTATTGCCTCACTTTGTCCGATGATTGATTTAGAAAAATCGTATTTCTTTTTCAACTCACTTTTCAAACTCTCTACTTCTTTTCGCAGATTTTTGATCTCTTGCAAGTGCAAAAGTGCGTTCCACAATCGATCATTGGTGTCTTCATCCTTTACGATGTAATCAAAAGCACCCGCTTTTAATAAATTAACCGCTGTAGCGATATCCTTTTGACCAGAAATTACAATAACTTCTATTTGTGGATTGATTTGCTTTATTTTTTTTAAAACCTGATTTCCATCCATCTCAGTTAAAGAGTAATCAAGCGTAACAACATCAGGGGTATCTATTAAAGCTTTAAAAAAAGCATTTTCATTTTCGAACTTACTAACTTGATAGCCCGGATTAAGAGAAAGATGATGCTCTAACATAGCACCATACCAACGGTCATCTTCTAGAATAAAAATTTTTAATAACCGGTTAGTTTTCATGGCAATTAATTAATGACCCAACAACTCTACTTATTAGCATTATTCTTACTATAAAATTAACAAAAGTATCATTCTTGGAAAAATATAATATTTATTACAAATATAAGAATTATTCCAATTTTGAGAATAAATTAAATTAAGAATCCAAAATTCCCATTTTGATTTAAGCAATCTATCCACATCTTCAAAACATTCCATATTTGGCAAAATTGAATAACTACCTTTATCGTTATTAAAACTGGGAAAAACATGCTTAAAGTAGGCGTTTTTGGAGTTGGTCATTTAGGAAAATTCCACCTTAATAATTGGAAAGAAATCGAGGGCGTAAAGTTGGTTGGTTTTTT
Organism: Bacteroidota bacterium; assembly: GCA_026391125.1. Classification (GTDB taxonomy): domain Bacteria; phylum Bacteroidota; class Bacteroidia; order Chitinophagales; family Chitinophagaceae; genus Sediminibacterium. The sequence goes on along the minus strand of JAPLEO010000055.1, from coordinate 19,615 downwards.
TGACCCCAATAATGATCATGCAAATCAGGTAACTGAACAATATGGTCTAAAGCGTTATATGGATGAAGACAAATTGATGGACGCATGTGATATCATCGATGTAATTACTCCAACCGACCATCATTTTGGTATATGCATGCAAGCCATTAGAAAAGGAAAACACGTTTTTGTAGAAAAGCCGTTGGCTCATAGTATTCAGGAAGGAAGGGATATTGTAAACATGGTAAGGGAAGCAAATGTAAAAATGCAAGTTGGCCATGTTGAAAGGTTCAATCCCGCCTTTTTGGCCTTAAAAGACATGAACTTAAACCCGATGTTTATTGAGGTTCATCGTTTAGCACAATTTAATCCTCGTGGTACAGAAGTGAGTGTGATCCTCGACTTAATGATTCATGATATAGATATTATTTTAAGTTTGGTTAAGAGTGATGTAAAACATATTTCTGCAAGTGGGGTTGCTGTAATGACAGACACTCCAGATATAGCCAATGTGCGCATAGAATTTAATAATGGTTGTGTTGCCAATTTAACAAGCAGCAGGATCAGCATGAAAAAAATGCGTAAAATGAGGTTGTTTCAACCCAATTCCTATATCGGTATTGACTTTCTTGAAAAGAAAACGGAGATCATTAAGTTAAAACAACCAGAAGACAAGAATGTATTCTCATTTGATATTGAAACCCAAAATGGCAAAAAAACAATCGCCATTGCAAACCCAATCATCAGTCCGCAGAATGCCATTAAACTTGAATTAGAAGCCTTTGTTTCAGCTATAGAAAACAATACACCTACGATAGTTAGTGAAATAGATGGATTCTTAGCAATGGAAGTTGCCCATCAAATACTGGAAAAAATAAATAGTACCAGTATACTGGTGTAATGAATGCAGAAAAAAATCGGGAATAGCGCAATCTATGCTTTCAGTGATTATGTTTTATCTATAATCAGTTGGCTCCTATTTAAGAGCATCACCTTGCCTATTCAATTCCGTTTTTTTAATGCCTTCAACTTTAATTCTAATCAATCACTCATTAATTTTCTTATTATTCCCACCCTGTGGTTATCATGGTATTTATTATTGGGTAGCTATCAAAAGTCTTTGTATCAAAAATCAAGGTTAAACGAACTAACCGATACAATCATTAATACTTCATTAGGAATTTTAATTATTTGGATGGTGAATTTTCCAAATAATAGTGTGGAAAATTTAAGTGTATATCTGCTCATTCAATTTGCCACCATTTTTATTGGAAGGGCATTGATCTTAGAAAAAATAAAAAGGGATATTATTCAACAAAAGGTATTTTTTAATACCCTATTAATCGGCAATAACCCAACAGCAGTAAGCATTTACAAAGAACTCATTAAAAACTTTTCCTACTTAGGCCTTAAACCAATTGGTTTTTTAAACACCAACGAAGAAACCAAGAACGGTTTAAACAAATATTTGAACTGTCTGGGAAATATCAACGACTTGCACACCATCATTGAAAAAGAAAAGATCGATCAAGTAATTCTTTCTGTAGAAAAAAATCAATACCAAGAAGCTGAAAAAATCATTAATTCTTTGATAGAAAAAGAAGTGCATATTAAAATTGCACCTAGCATGATTGATATTTTATCGGGCTCTGTAAAAACCAATAATGTATTCGGTGCAACATTGATAGATTTAGAAAATGAACTCCTTTCCTATTGGCAACAAAATGTCAAAAGGTTGTTTGATATCTGTTTTTCAATTTTCAATATTATTATCTTGAGTCCGCTTTTATTATTGGTTGCTATCATCACTAAACTTAGTTCACCAGGAAATATCATTTACTCGCAAGAAAGGGTTGGTTTAAAGGGCAGTTCTTTCTTTATTTATAAATTCAGGAGCATGTTTTCTGATGCTGAAAATGCTGGACCTGCGCTTTCTTCAGACAATGATATAAGAATAACCCAATGGGGAAAATTCATGCGCAAATGGAGGATCGATGAATTACCGCAATTATGGAACATACTCCTTGGCAATATGAGCTTTGTTGGTCCAAGACCAGAGCGAAGAATTTACATAGATAGTATCTTAAAAATGGCACCTTATTATCGCTATTTATTAAAGGTAAAACCCGGGCTAACTTCCTGGGGAATGGTTCAATTTGGTTATGCATCATCCATTCAAGAAATGATTGAAAGAATGAAATATGATCTGATGTATATAGAGAATATCTCATTACTATTAGACTTCAAAATAATGATGCATACCATCCGTATTATCATTTCTGGCAAGGGTAAATAATCAATTAAAGATTTACCTTAGTTCAAACATGGAGCAACCTATTCAAATACTGCCCTCTCAACAAATCGATCAGCAAAAATGGAATCAATGTATCAATCAAAGCAAGCATGCATTGATCTATGCAGACTATCGTTTCCTGAATGCATTATGCGATAACTGGTCGGGACTAATTGTAGGAGATTATGAATCTGTGATGCCACTGCCATGGCGAAAAAAATGGGGGATCCGTTATTTGTACGCGCCTCCTTTCATCCAACAATTAGGGTTTTACGGAAACCTAAATTCTTTGAACATGCCTGCAATCTGGAAAAGCATTTTCTCCTTTGCAAAATTTGGCGATCTATTTTTTAATTTCCAGAATAAAGAACTATTAAATGAATTTGCCTTTACAGAAAAGACCAATTTCATTCTGAACCTAGATGCGCCTTACCCATCAATTCATTCAGAATACACACAGGATTTAATTAAGAACTTACAAAAATCAGAAAAGCGGGTTTTGCTTTATGTAAACGACCTAAGATTAGAAGAAAGCATTCATCTTTTTCAAACGCAATACCAAGAACGATTTCCGCAATTCCACAAAGTGATTTACACTAATTTTCTTGACGTTTGCATGGCACTCTCAAATACCAACAATTGTATCTCTAGATCCGTTTTTACAGAAAATGGAAACGAAATACTTGCTACTGCGGTTTTGTTGAAAAACAGCAATCGGCTGTCGCTGATCATGAATGCTACTACACAAACAGGCAGAACGCTTGCTGCTAATCATTTTTTGATCGACCAGATCATACAAGAATTTAGTGAAGAGAAAATTCTTTTTGATTTTGAAGGATCAGAGTTGAAAGGGGTGAAAGAATTTTATGCAAGTTTTCATCCAGTTAATCAGCCCTATTTTCAAGTGAGTTATAATCGACTTCCTTCAATATTAAATTGGATCAGAAACAATTTTTTTGTTCCCACAAATCAGTCCACTTAAAAAGTAGGCGGTTAAATTTTCATTCTCTCAATGACTTCCAACCCACTTACTGGGTCAATCCCTTTTAATTCAACATATTCTATATTGGGCACCCAGAATGACCCACCCTTCACCCTAAGAAAAACCTGTTTTAATATCGCTTGCTTTTTATTGATGTCTGTAAAAACAAAAAACTTGTTATCGCTGGTTTTCTTTAAGAACATTAATTTCTTTTTGTACGAAACAAAATGAATTTCATAATAATCCTTATTGATCATTTTAGATTTAATGCCATATGCAAAATTTCGTTGTATATAGTTGAGCTCATCGTGTTGCCCTTTTTCAGCATACCTAATCCAAAATACATGGATTGGATCGTCTTCCACAATCGCCCCATTTTTCAAATTCAATTCATAGATCAATGTATTGATATTAGGATCTCTTTGTACGAAGAATAACTGATTTACATTTCCGAAAGGTATTGGATATCGAGCCTCGCGCTGAGCAGCTACTTTTTGTTGGCCTGAAATTAAAATACAAAGGAAAATAACGGATATATAAATCTTGGAAAACTTCATACTTTATTTTTTGTGCTTTATCTCCAAAAACAGCTGAAGTAATCCTTGTTGGTGTTGGAGAAGAGAAAATATCTGCGAATTTAAGGACAATCCTCTAAAGGTAGATTAACAGACTTAAACCATTTTTACCCTCTGAAATTTGCCTTAGGTTTCATTACCGCAAAATACATATCAGTTCTTATTTCAAATCCAATCCCCTGATACAATTGTATAGCACGTTCATTATCTTGGCGCACATGCAAAAAAGCAGACTTCCCGCTTTTAAGTATCTGTTGGGTAAGATGATACACTAAGAGTGCTGCATAGCCCCTACCAACATAATCGGGATGAGTGCATACTGCACTCACTTCGGAGTAATTTGGGAGATGAAGTCGCTCACCTGCCATTGCCACCAACTTTTGATCGTCAAATATGCCTACATAGTTACCAAAATCGATTGTTCTCTCAGAAAATGGCCCTGGTTTGGTAAGCGCCGTCAATTCAAGCATTGCAGGTATGTCTTTCTCAACCAGTCTTTCAATTTTTGCAGGACTCCCATTAAAAGGCCTAATAGAGTTACATACCAATTGGTAGAGGGTAAGCGAAAAGATCAATTCAAAATAATTTTCCACAACAAACGGCTGGGCAATTAGCGTAGAACAAGTCCTTATTACTGGTAATTGCTCAAAGAGCATTTGCTGAGAAATTGGATTCCAATTCTCCAATCCTACGAATGGTGAGATTTCTGGGAATTTCCCTGATTTTTATTTTTGTCATCGCTATTTAGCGCGTTCCAAATTGGATTATCTAGTGGGTGCAACTTTTAAAATTTTAATACAAGCACTAAAGATAATCATGTCGGATTAATCCAAATAAAAAGCTTCATCAATTCTCCTGTTTTCCGCATTTGAGCCACCCAAATCAAAAATTGATATTAAAGGCATTTAGGAGTTGTTGCTGCTCATCTGTTTTAGCCATGATGAGTTTAATAGATTTTCCTGATGCTGGGAGTTTGGTGTTAACAGTAAATATTGATTGCATTATTGCCACTGCTTTTTCTGCACTCAGGGTTAGCTTCTTTTCTTTTAGCTGCCTTTCCAGTTCTTTATAAAGTTTATAACTGCAAAATGCAATGATAAGGTGTGCCTGTATTCGATGGGCAAGGCGATGGTAGATAGGCCGTATCCGTAAATCTGTTTTTGATATTCTAAATGCCTTTTCAATATGCCAAAGCTGTTTGTAGTTGTTGATGACATCAGTTGGAGTCATTTCTGTGTTGGTGATATAACCTTTAAGTCCATCCCATTTCTTATCTCGGTGTATTTTTTCATAATCTATGCTCACCGCAACTTCCCCATTTAACTGAAGATATTTATTGTAGCCTCTGTTGTTGATATGCTTTTTGGTAAGCTTGCCCCTTTGTACCGATTTTTCTAGCCTTCGCAAACCCCTTTCTCTGTTTTTATTATCGTTATAAGCTCTTGCTTCGGAATAGCTCACAATCAATCGTACTCCATCTGCTTTATTAATAGTATGCGTTTGCCCGTTGTGCCACGTACATGCCAAGAGTTGTTGTTGTAATGACTTTGGTTCATTTTTTATTCTTGCCCCAAGAATAAATTTATAATGCAACCTACATAGGGCTTCTATGTTTTCATGTGATAACAATCCAGCATCTGCTATGATTACAATTTGCTGTATGTCATAACGAGCTTTGAACTTCTCTATTATTGGAAGCATGGTTTGGCCTTCAAACTTATTACCTTCAAACATCTCAAAGGCTAGTGGATAGCCTTCTGTGCTGGCTAATAGACCCAGCACAATTTGAGGGTTCTGACTCTTGCCATCTTTTGAAAAACCGATTTTACGTAAATCGTCTTCATCACTCGCTTCAAAATATAAAGTAGTTACATCGTAAAATACAACAGAAATTTGGCCTTCAAATAATCGAAGTGTATGTTGATAGCTAATGTCTTGTAAGAGCTCCTTGTATTTACTGTTGACCTTATCTAAATAGCGGTATACCGCATCAATTTCATAAAACAACTGATGATGCCTCATCAGGTACTCCACCGTTTTTAGTTTGCTACCAGGATAACAGATCCGTGATAAAACCAAGTGCCGGAATAATGGCTCCTTAATCTGGTTAAATCCAATCTCACTAAATAATTTACCAAGTATCAGTTCTACTCCCGAAACTTCTATACGGTCAATACTTGATTGTAGATTTTTAATGAAGGCTTGATCTTCAGCATACCCAAACTCAAAACTGTTTTGTAATTGCAGGGATGAAAGTTTAACTAGTGCCTCCTGTTCCAGTTTAACTAACTCCTCTTCATTATCCGCAGTGCCTATGGACAGCACATGAACCTGTCGACCTTCAACTTTACGGACGATATGGACACTCGTGCTTCCTGATTTATTACGCTTCTTACGGATAAACATTTATCAAAAATAATATCGAGCCACCCATTTCGAAAATAATTATTCAATGTTTATAGGCATTACAGAGCCCTTTCTGGGTGGCTCAGAACAAAACCGCGTAAAACAGGAAGATAATCATGTCGGATTAATCCAAATAAAAAGCTTCATTCTTATTAAACAACTTGAGGATCCTAATGTAATTATGCCATAACTTTTTTCTCTAAAGAAATATGCTCTTCCTGAAGTTTGTTAGCCAATTCTAACACTTGTTCAATAAGTATTGGTATGGTTTTCTCAATAGCTGGTGTTAATAAAATGCCCTGCTGTTGTATCGATTCAATGCTAACAACAAATAGATAAATCTCAGGCATCTTGTCCATTAACTGCAATGCATTCACCATATCACGCAATCCTATATCATGCGTACTCATGGCTCTTGGAAAGTCTTTTGCAAAACGTGGGGTAATCAATCGAATAGTACCTGGTTCATTGTTGTCAAGTGTTGCATCAATTAGAATCACTTTATCATGAATTTCAAAAAACTCCAATAAATGAAACCCTCCAGTACCTCCATCAACTACATCTACATTTTCAGCAATTGGCAATTTCTGCAATGCAAGGGCTGTATGAACGCCAATGCCTTCATCACCCATCAAGTAATTACCAATTCCCAATATCAAAAGATCAGACATTTTTATCATGCTTTGGTTTTTGGTTCGTTAGGTGTATGATGTTCTTCATTTTGAAATACATCTTCTTCAATAAATTTCCATCCACCGCCCATGCTGCTGATTTCTCCACGTCCTTCCACATAATCGTGGTAGAATACAAGGTATACATGAACTACAGCGAATAGAATAAAGAACCACATTGACCAATGATGAACAGTTCTAATAAAAGTATCGCCACCAAAAAGGAACGGCACCCAAGCAAACAACTTAGGCAACCACCAAGTAGACATAGAAGCATATAATCCAAACCCTGTTAAACATTGTACCAAAAATGCAAGGAAAGTAAAGAAATAAATAATCCCAGCCATTGCATTATGACCAATGCTGATATGCTCTTTACCACGCATCATCAAAATATCAATTTTAAAAACAGTCCACATTTCTCTGAAGAATTTTTTTGTGGTAGGTATGAACTGTTTCCAGTTAGCATACTTATTTCCAACAAATCCCCAATAAATGCGGAACAGAAAATTGAAAAAGAAAATATAGGAAGCAATAAAATGAACGACACGTACCCAACCCATGGTAAATTGGTTGGTTGCTTCCTGATGGCTTTGTATAGCCAACGGATTAGCAATGAAGAATCCAGTTACAATCAATACGATGATTGCAAGGGCATTGAGCCAATGGTAATAACGCACTGGCAATTCCCAAACATACACGCGACGCAACTTATGAACATGCAAGTATTTAGTTTTCATCCGAAAATTTTTAAATAATTAATGAACTATTCACCTACTACACTTATTCTGCTGATGGTTTTTCCATCCTCATCATATAAGTGTACACTACATGCCATACATGGGTCGAAGCTATGAATGGTACGTAAGATCTCCAATGGTTGTTGTTCGTTAGCTACCGGCGTACCGACCAATGAAGATTCATAAGCAGATAATTGACCTTTACCATCTCTTGGTGATGCATTCCAAGTTGTTGGAACCACCAATTGATAATTGGCAATTTTCTGATCTTCAATATTGATCCAGTGTGCAAGAGCTCCGCGTGGTGCTTCAGCATGACCAACACCATGTGAAATCTTAGCCCAAGTTGAAGGATCAAAATTGGTCATCTCTGCCATCTTCACATCACCCTTCTTAATATTCGCAATTAATTGATCAAAGAATTCTAATGACCATTGTGCAGTTAGCTGGCATTCTAAACCACGAGCAGCTGTTCTTCCCAAAGTTGAGAACAATGCAGTGATTGGAACATTCAGATCTTTCAAGGCCTTATCTACCACTTCTTTGAATTCAGGCTTACCACTTGCATAACCTACCAACATACGAGATAGTGGTCCAACTTCCATCGCATGACCTTTCCACCTTGGAGTTTTCAAGTAACTATACTTCTCATTAGTATTTAAATTTTGGAATGGAGGTTTTGGACCAGAATATTTGATATTGGTTTCACCTTTCCATGGATGCAATCCTACATCATTGCCACCTTTGTATTCGTACCAAGAATTGGTAATATATTCTTGCACTTCTTCATCTTTGCGCAAATCAACTTCATATACTTTGCTAACATCTTTGTTCAAGATTGCACCTGCAGGGAATTTGTATCCTTTCGCATCTTTGATTCCGTTGGTTGGCAAATCACCATACACAAGATAGTTACCTAATCCGCCGCCAATTGCGCCCCAATCTTTATAGAAAGAAGCGATTGCCATTAGATCTGGAATGTATACTTGCTCGATGAACTCTTTACCTTGTTTCAATAATTGTTCAACTTCTGCTAATCTTTCTGCATTGATACCACTTACATCATCAATTCCAATAGAACAAGCCATACCACCCACTAAATAATTCGGATGCGGATTTTTACCTCCGAAAATAGCGTGCACTTTTACGATCTCTTTCTGCCATTCTAGAGCTTCTAAATAGTGTGCTAATCCAATAAGATTCACTTCAGCAGGTAATTTGTAAGCGGGGTGGCCCCAATAGCCATTCGCAAATATTCCCAATTGGCCACTCGCTACAAATTTTTTGATCCTTGTTTGTACATCACTAAAATACCCGGGGGAGCTCTTAGGCCATTTTGAAATACTTTGAGCTAACTCAGAAGTTTTTTTAGGATCTGCTTGCAGGGCATTTACCACATCTACCCAGTCCATTGCATGCAAATGATAAAAGTGCACTACGTGATCGTGCATATACAATGCACAGAACATAATATTTCTTACTAATTCTGCATTAGCTGGAACATTGATTCCTAAAGCATCTTCTACACAACGTACAGATGCCAACGAGTGTGTGGAAGTACATACTCCACAAACCCTACCTACAAAAGCCCATGCGTCTCTTGGATCACGGCCTTTTAAAATTTCTTCCAACAAACGCACCATGGTACCGCTGCTGAAAGCATCTTTGATTTTACCATTTTCGATATCTGCTTCTATGCGCAGGTGTCCTTCGATTCTGGTGATCGGGTCTACAACAATTCTCTTACTCATACAATGTATTTGTATAATTAGGTATTAAGATTTTAATTCGTGTTCGCTTTGTTTGCCTTCTTCCTCAAGGCCAAGGATCAGTTTTTTCTTGCGTACATTGGTCATTATAGCATGTCCTGCTAAAGCAGCAGCTGTTACACCCAATGCAACTTTTCCAACTGCATCTGCACTAGATTCAATTCCAAATCCAGCAAATGAAGAACCTCTTTCATACAATCTTCCATTATCCCAATAATTCTCTTCACTACAACCGATACAAGGATGGCCTGATTGGATTGGGAAGCTGGTTCCATTATTCCATTTCATCACACCACAAGCGTTATAAGTAGAAGGTCCTTTACAACCTACTTTGTATAAGCAATAACCTTTTCTTGCATTTTCATCATCAAAGGTCTCAACATATAAACCAGCATCATAGAATGGACGACGATAACAAGTATCGTGTACTCTCTTACTATAGAATGCTTTTGGACGGCCTAATTTGTCAAGTTCTGGAATACGACCAAACATCAACAAGTGTACAATTACACCTGCCATTACTTTTCTGAAGCTTCCTCTAAGATTTGAAGAGAGGTTTTTCCACCAATCATACAATAAACACCATCTGCTCCCATTGGAACACTTCCTTCAACACAAAGGATATACTTACCCTTGTATTTAGTCATGGTATCTTGTAAACATTTATCTGCCTGAAATCCTGATGCGGCCATCAGTGTTTCAGTATAGTCTAGTGAGATCTTATCAAGCAGAATGTCTGCAACGATCGGATGTGATGATCGAATAAAACTTTCGCTACAACAAGTACATTCTTGAAAATGCAACCAGATGACCGGAGTTCTTGGTTGAGTTTCCATTGCTTTTGCCAGCTGGCCAGCAGCTGAATTTTCAAGGCCGATAAATGCAGCCATCATACTTGTAAACTGAAGGAAATCGCGTCGGCTATAACCTTTACGGATTACCTCTTCATAGTATGTAGGCTGTTTCATTGGAACAAGCTCGTTAGACATATGTTTTGGTTTTAAATTGGTAAATGCTAACACAAATTAGTTTTACATCTAACGTTTCAACATGATCGTTATCACAGGGGTATATGATTTAAGTCATGTTTCTAGGAATATTCATGAATTACATTGCAGTAGAAAATCATATAAAACTTTCCATATGAAAAAATTGACTGCTTCCCTCGCATTGTTAATTCCAGCTTTAACTTGGGCTCATCCAGGACATGGTGGAACTGATGGTTATACCATTATCCACTACTTTTCTGAGCCACAACATGCCATCATCACTTTGAGTGTATTAGCTGCTGTAACAGTGTATATCATCAGAGAGCGCAGAAAGAGCAAATCTTAGTAAGAAGCTCCATGCATGAATTATCTATCGTTATGAGCATTGTTGATTTAGCTACCAAAGAGGCGGCTAAGCATCATGCATCAGCAATCGAAGAAATAGAGTTGGATATTGGCTGCTTATCTGGCATTGATATGGATTCTTTCGACTTTGCTTGGCAACAAGCAGTAAAAAGAACTATATTAGAGAAAGCCAACAGAAAAGTGAATCGGATTGAAGGAAGTGCAAGGTGTAGCGACTGTGATACCCATTTTAAAATGGTTCAATTATACGACAGTTGCCCCAATTGCAAAAGCCATCTAGCAGAAATAGTTAGAGGCAAAGAACTCAAAGTAAAGTCTTTGGTTCTACCAGATTAGAAGAAATAAATAGAACAATATGTGTGCAACCTGCGGGTGTGGACCCACTTCTCACCACGAACACGACCATGGGCATAGTCATGAGAATACCCAAAAGACTGGCAAGACCATCGTTGATGTTGAACAGGATATACTTCAAGAAAACAACCTATTGGCTGCTAGAAATAGAGGTTTTTTTGAGGGCCGAAATATCCTCGCCATAAATTTAGTTAGCTCTCCTGGCTCAGGAAAAACAAGCTTGCTAGAAAGAACACTAACAGATCTAAAAGGAACCCTTTCGTTCGCAGTAATTGAGGGCGACCAACAAACTGCAAATGATGCAGACCGTATACATGCAACGGGTACCAAAGTAACTCAAATTAATACAGGTAAGGGTTGTCATCTTGACGCTCATATGGTTTTACATGCTGTACAAGGCATGAAACTTTCGGCAGACTCTGTATTGTTTATCGAGAATGTGGGCAACCTAGTATGCCCAGCCATGTTTGATTTGGGCGAACAAGAAAGAGCAGTTGTGATCAGTGTTACTGAAGGAGAAGATAAACCGCTCAAGTATCCTGACATGTTTCATACATCCACACTTTGTATCATCAATAAAACTGATCTACTCCCCTACGTAAAGTTCAATGTTGAAAAAGCAAAAGAATATGCTAGGCAAGTAAATCCTTCATTAGAAATTATTGAATTGAGCTGTACAAGTGGTGAAGGGATGCAACAATGGTACGACTGGTTAAAAAGCAAAGTATTAACGCCTGCTTAAATCAGCTCCCATGCCGGCATTTCATATTCATATCACTGGGATTGTTCAGGGAGTGGGCTTTCGACCTTATGTTCATAAACTGGCATCCAAATTTCAAATTGATGGATATGTAAATAATGGACTAGATGGCGTTCATATCTATTGTGCTGGACATGAAGACACCATCGATTGTTTCTATCAAACATTGATCAAACAACCACCACCTCAAGCATTCATTACGACTCATAGCATTTCACAGAATACAAAAAAAATTGAGAAAGGTTTTTACATTCACAAAAGTGAAAGTATTAATACGTTTCAAATGCTTGTGACTCCAGACATCAGTATCTGTGAGGACTGCCGGAGAGAAATCAAATCTCCAAAAAATAGGCGGTACCAATACCCATTCACAACATGTGTGAATTGTGGTCCAAGGTATTCTATCATCTCTCAATTACCCTACGATCGAGAGAACACAACCATGCAAGAATTACAACAATGTAAAAGTTGCCTTTCAGAATATAAAAGTATTGAGGAACATAGGTATCATAGTCAAACAAATAGTTGTGGGAATTGCTGTATAGAAATGCATCTTTTCGAGAAAGATGGCTCAGAGATTGTCTGCAATCAAAAAGATTATATCGTAAATATTGTTGCCCTTTTATTTGAAGGAAAGATTGTTGCGATCAAAGGAATTGGTGGTTACTTGCTACTATGTGATGCAACGAATGACAAAACAATCAAAACATTAAGAAATAGAAAATTTAGGCCATCAAAACCATTTGCCATTTTATATGCAGATATAGAAATGGCCTATGCCGATTTATCAGTTAGTGCATTAGAACTTACATACTTAAAAGATAAATCTGCACCAATTGTGTTGTGTTCTCTAAAATCATACCCTGAGAATGGAATGTACACCGATCGAATAGCGCCTGATCTACATACTATCGGCGCCATGTTACCATCTTCTGCATTATTACAATTAATCGCTGATAAATTCGGAAAACCATTAATTGCTACTTCTGCAAATATCAGTGGCTCACCCATTATTTATAAAGATGATGATGCAATAAAATGGCTTTCAACTATTGCAGATTTTGTACTTACATACGATCGAGAAATAGTGGCACCCCAAGATGATTCAGTTTTGCAAGTGAGTACTCGGGGTCAAAAAATTATTCTTCGTAGAAGTCGCGGACTTGCACCTAATTATTATCCAGTCACCATCCCTAATTTAACGACTAATACACTTGCAATGGGTGCCGAATTAAAAGCAGCATTCGCCATTGCCAAAGATAGTCAGTTGTTCATCAGTCAGTTTTTAGGCGACCAAGAATCTGTTGAATCACAGGATAGCTATGATACAGCACTAAAGCATGTTTCAGGCCTTCTCAACTTTACTCCTGAACACATTTTGGTTGATAAACATCCACGCTATCATGTTACTGAAAAGGGATTAGAACTCTCTAATAAATACCATGCCAGTGTTACCAGTATACAACACCACGAAGCCCATTTCGCTGCTGTTATGGCAGAAAATAAATTACTCGATATTAATGAACCGATACTAGGCATTATTTGGGATGGTGCGGGCTATGGAACAGATGAACAAATTTGGGGAGGTGAAGTATTTATATATGATCAGGGTGAAATAAAAAGAGCAGCGCATTTAAAATATTTTCCTCAGTTATTGGGCGATAAAATGAGTAAGGAACCAAGGCTAAGTGCATTGAGTATTCTTGAAAACTTTCCCCTAGCACAAAACCTAATACAAAAACATTTTACGGAAGCAGAATGGAAATACTATAAACAGGTCCTTAGTCAACCCAATAAAGTGAATACGAGTAGCATGGGAAGATTAATAGATGCTATTGCATGCATTCTTGGATTAATGCCAGTTTGTTCTTACGAGGGTGAGTCAGCCATGCTATTAGAATCTTTGGCTAAAAAATGCAAAAGTCGTAGTTATGATTATTACCATTTACCTTTAAATGAGGGCGTTTTAGATTGGTCTGTTTTAATCAATGAATTAATTCATGATTGGTTTCAGAAAGAATCAAATGAAGTGATTGCTTGGAAGTTCTTTTATTCATTGGCAAAAGCAATTGCAAGAACAAGTAATCATTTTTTTATAGACAAAATTGCCTTTAGTGGCGGAGTTTTTCAAAATGCATTATTGGTTGATATGATCATTGAAATACTTCAACACAAACGGCAATTGTATTTTCATTTGCAATTGAGTCCGAATGACGAATGTATCAGCATGGGACAAATGGCATGGTTTAGCAAATTCGGAGAACATCACTTAAACAAATAATAGACAGTATTTACCCACAATAAAACAAACGCTTATGTGCTTAGCTATTCCCGGAAAAATTGTTGCAATAACCGAGCAACTAGATGAAACTTTCAGAAAAGGAAAAGTGTCTTTTGGGGGCATTATGAAGATCGTAAACCTTTATATGGTGCCTGAAGCAAAAGTGGGCGACTATGTATTAGTACATGTTGGAGTTGCGATTAATGTAGTTGATGAAGAAGAAGCTAAACTCACTTTTAGCTATTTAAAAAGCATGGGTGAAGTTGAAGAATTAGAAACCCCAGATTCCCCACAAATATAAATTGCACTCATGAAATTTTTATCAGAATATAGAGATCCTGAATTAGTGAAAGAATACATTCAGGAATTACACAGAATCACTACAAAAAACTGGACCCTGATGGAGATCTGCGGGGGACAAACACATAGCCTAGTTAAGAATGGTATACTTGATATGTTGCCTGAAAAGATCACGATGGTGCACGGACCCGGATGCCCTGTTTGTGTTACCAGTGTGAGTGTAATAGATGAAGCAGTGTGGCTTGCAGAACAACCCAATCATATTTTGTGCTCCTTTGGAGATATGTTGCGTGTACCGGGTAGCAAGAAAAGTTTATTGGAAGCAAAAGCCTCAGGTGCCGATGTGAGAATCATGTATTCGCCTCTTGAAGCAGTTGATTTGGCAAAAGCAAATCCAACAAAAGAAGTTATTTTTTTCGCAGTTGGCTTTGAAACTACTGCACCTGCAAATGCGCTTAGCGTTGTACATGCAGCCCAACAAAATGTTTTGAATTATAGCATCCTTGCATCGCACGTTTTGGTCCCACCAGCAATGGAAGCCATTTTAAGTGATGATGCTAATGTTATTGATGCGTTTTTAGCAGCTGGACATGTTTGTACGATCATGGGATTAGATGAATATTATCCTGTTGCAGAAAAATATCAAATCCCAATAGTTGTTACAGGTTTTGAGCCAGTAGATTTATTGCAAGGAATTCTAATGGCAGTAAAACAATTGGAGAAGGGTGAATTTAAAGTAGAGAATCAATACGCAAGAGCCGTTTTAAGAGAGGGTAATAAAATGGCAAGGGAAACCATTGAAAAAGTATTTTCAGTAAGTGACAGGGTTTGGAGGGGCATTGGAAGTATCCCTCAGAGCGGGTTTGAAGTAAACGAAAAATATAAATGGTATAATGCTCGCTTAAAATTTAATATCGATATTCCTTTTGCAGAAGAGAATAAAGAGTGTATCAGTGGCGACATTATGAAGGGATTAAAGAAACCAAAACAATGTCCAAATTTTGGCACAAAATGTAAACCTGAGCATCCGCTGGGCGCTCCAATGGTAAGTAGCGAAGGTGCATGTGCGGCCTATTATCATTATAGTTCAGATACCATTCAAGCATAAACGATTGACTGATTTAAAACTTATCAAATTGACAAATCAAAATAGTTTCGAGTTATCTTGTCCAATGCCCAAATTCGACTTTGATGTTATTACATTGGGGCATGGCAGTGGTGGTTTATTAACACATCGATTATTACAAAGCGGTGTGTTTGATATCTTAAAAAACGACATGCTCGATCAACAACATGATGGAGCGAGTTTTTCATTAGAAGGTAAAACCGCATTTAGTACTGATAGTTATGTCATCTCCCCTATCTTTTTCCCTGGTGGCAATATTGGCGAATTAGCGATATATGGAACAGTGAATGATCTAGCCATGTGTGGTGCTGAAGCCAAATATTTATCGCTTGCATTTATTATTGAAGAAGGCATGACGATGGAGTCGTTTTGGATCGTCCTGAACGGTATTAAAAAAGCAATAGATAAAGCAGGCGTAAAAATTGTGACGGGAGATACTAAAGTAGTTGAAAGAGGAAAGGGTGATCAAATTTTCATCAATACATCTGGCATTGGAATCATTCATCCTAAAGCAAATATCCATCATAATAGAATCGAAGCTGGTGATCAAATTATTTTAAGCGGAAATCTGGCGCAGCATGGTATTGCTATCATGAGTAAACGCGAAGGATTAGAATTTGAAACCGATATTGTAAGTGATTCCAATAATTTAAACCATACCATACTTTCTTTGATTGAAGCTCTTGGAAATGACATCAAGTTTTTGCGCGACCCAACAAGAGGTGGATTAGCTAGCGTATTAAACGAATTAGCAGAAATTAGAAAATTAGGTTTTGTAATCGATCAAAATAGTATCCCAATTGACGAACAGGTAGAAGGCGCTTGCGAGATGCTTGGACTAGATCCTTTATACGTTGCCAACGAAGGGCTCTTTGTTGCAATAGTTAAGAAGGAAGCAGCCAACAAGGCCTTAGAATTGTTACAGAAAGATGAGAACGGATTAAACGCTAGAATAATTGGCGAAGTAACAGATTCGCATCCAGGAAAAGTAATGATGAAAAGCCGGATTGGTGGTCACCGTGTAGTTGGCTATTTAACAGGTGAACAACTTCCAAGGATCTGCTAGGCGCAAAAAAAATCCTGCAAATCACTTTCTAATGAAAGCCACTTGCAGGAAAATATAATCTATCTGAATATCTTATTCTACCAAGCCACTAATTGGTAAGTTTTCGTTTGAATCAATGCTATAATCGATACCCTCTAGTCCAAAACCAAATAAGCTTAAAAATTCGCTTTTATAACCCTGCAAATCTCCAATTGAAGGAAGGGTTTCGGTGCTTGCGATTGGCCAAAGTTCTGAGACCTGGCTTTGAACAGATTCTAGCATTTCCCAATCATCAATCCTTATCCTTCCCTTCTCATCCACAGGAATTTCTTTAGAGGTATATAAGCGATCTTTGAATAGTCTTTGAATTTGTTCAATACAACCCTCATGATTGCCATCTTTTTTCATCACTTTATAAAGCAGTGAAATATACAATGGGATCACTGGAATTGCTGAGCTTGCTTGTGTAACTAGCGCTTTATTGACAGACACATAAGCATTGCCACCAGTAGGTTTCAATTTATCTGCAATCTTGAAAGCTGTTGCTTCCAAATGGTCTTTTGCTCTTCCAATTGTTCCTTTACGGTAAACAGCTTCTGTTAATGATGGTCCGATATAAGAATAAGCTAGGGTCAATGCATTGGGTGCCAGAACGTCTGCGGCTTTCATCGCATCGATCCACATTTCCCAATCTTCACCACCCATCACTGCAACAGTATTTGCAATATCTTCCTCTGTACAAGGATCAATTGAAATTGTTGTTACAATTCCTGTATGAAAATCAACTGTTTTATTGGTATAAGTATCTGCTATCGGCTTTAAAACTGAACGGTGCAATACGCCAGTAATTGGATGTAAACGAACTGGTGAAGCCAAACTATAAATCACCAAATCAATTTTACCAAGGTCTTTCTTGATTAGGTTAATGGTTCTAGTTTTGATTTCATCTGAAAATGCATCTCCATTGATACTCTTAGCATACAAACCAGCGGCTTCAGCGTGTTTTTGAAAAGCAGCGCTATTGTACCATCCTGGAGTTGCTGTTTTACCTTCTACTGGAGGTTTTTCGAAAAAAACACCAATCGTTGCAGCATCCGAACCAAAGGCAGCAGTAATTCTAGACGCAAGTCCAAAACCCGTAGATGCGCCAATAACAAGTACATTCTTAGGCCCTTCAATAGTACCTTTCGATTTTACATACTCTATCTGTTCAACTACATTTTTCTCACAACCTAGTGGGTGAGCAGTCAAACAAATAAATCCGCGCATTCGGGGCTCTATAACCATAAATTTTATTCGTCTATGCTTTAAAAAAATGGCGTATTGAATCAGTAATTAGCTAGTCAACCGCCTGTTGTTTTTTTTAATTATCCGAGCAAAAGTAGCAGAAATTAGTGAACTGCGGTAACATTCACTTTCTGAATGCCTTCTAAGTGCAATTCTATATGCCGGTCATGCGCTTTATTGGCATATTCGCTAATAATTTCCAGAATATCATAGTCTACAAAATCCGAATTGCTCCCGTCGATCGTCAAACTGCTATATTCAGGAATTTGGTCTAGTGCTTTCCTAAGTTTGACTTTATTCAAAAAGGTAACGTTACTGTTTAAATTGATGGTATAAAACTCGGTTTCGTACTTTTTCGTTTGAGTGATCAGGTAATCGGTCTTAAAATTGTTGAGTATGATATAATAAATTGAAATCAGCAATCCTATGCTTACTCCTACCAGTAGATCGGTCATTAATATGACCAGAATAGTAATAGCAAATGGAATAAACTGTTTTCTGCCAAGACTCCACATATTTCTGTACAGTTTTGGCTTTGTAAGATTAAATCCAGTGATTAATAAAATTGCAGCTAGTGAGGCATAAGGAATTTTGTTTAATAAAAATGGAACAAACAATACAGCTAACAACAAAAACAGCCCGTGGGTAAATGCTGATAATTTTGTACGTCCGCCCGCATCTACGTTTGCAGCTCCTCTCACAACCACTGCTGTCATTGGAATTGCGCCCAACATACCACAAAGCATATTTCCCAAACCTTGTGCAATCAACTCACGATTCACTGGTGTTATTCGATTTCTCTTATCTAATTTGTCGATCGCTTCTGAACACAATAAAGTTTCTAATGTTGCCAAAAGGCCGATGATCGCCCCATCTTTCCAAATTTCTATAGTAGAAAATAATTTTGAAAAAACCGGAAAGGAAATACTATTGAAAATATTACTTGGAATATTTACTAATTGAGATGGCTTCAAGGTCATCCCGTTATCGATGTTTGAAAATAAAAGATTTAGAAGAATTCCGCTAATCACCACAACTAATGGTGCTGGTAAAATTTTGAGTTTTTGTGCAAACGACTGTTGCATTAAAATCATGATCATCAATGAAACAACTGAAATGAGTATCACACCGAGTGTAATATGCTCACTAAATGCAGAAAGATTCCCAAGAATATGTTGCTTTGTGAAAAGATTCAAAAATCCACTTGTCCAAAAATCAGGTTGATCGTAACCAAGTGCTAAAGGAATTTGTTTGGAGATCAAAATAATACCAATTGCAGCCAACATTCCTTTAATCACTGATGAAGGAAAGTAATTTGCAATTACCCCAAGTTTTAAAACACCTAAAACTATTTGAAAAAATCCAGCAACCATCACAGCCAATAAAAAGATCTTGAAATCTCCTAAAGAAATAATAGAGGCTGCTACAATTGTAGTAAGACCCGCTGCGGGTCCGGATACACCCAATTGTGACCCACTGAACAATGATACTACAAGACCACCGATTATTCCCGACAATAGCCCTGCATATAGCGGCGCACCAGATGCTAATGCAATTCCGAGGCAAAGTGGCAATGCAACTAAAAATACAGACAACCCTGCAGGCAGATCGTGCTTGATCCAAATTAGTCGATAATATTTTATTCGCCGCCTCATGATAACTTAAAGGTAGCAGTTCGAAACGCAGGATAGT
>JAPLEO010000086.1 GCA_026391125.1 Bacteroidota bacterium | reverse complement strand
TACTAAGAAATGGACAATGCCTATACATAACTGGGGCCTAATCCTAAATCAGTTCTTAACTATCTTTGAAAAAAGGGTTCAACTTTAATTAAAAAGATGAACCCCTATATTTTTACTTACACACTTTATGAGACAGTGTCGCTGCCGGGTTTATCGTTTATAGTCAACATTATTATCTTATCATCTTACAATCCTCTCTTCACTTTTATCTCTTATCTTTTATCTTCCTAAAGCATCTTAATATGGTATTCCTGAATCTTAGGATCTTTTTCCGGTGAAAGTGTGAAACTTACTCGTACAACTCCATTCTCTGCCTTAATATCAAAGTATCCACGCAATTGATTTTCGGGAATTACTTCTCCTACTGAAATTGTTTTGCCTGCTTTAGCAAAGATCTCGCGTGCTTCGGCTTGCATTTTGTCGACAAAATAATCCATGAAAAAATTCATCGCGAAAATATTGTTCTTCTCGGCTCCCTTAAAATCTGGCAATAATTTCACCAATTCATTTCTTATTTGCGTTAAGGTATTGGAAGCTGGTAATTGGCGTGCTTGGATTCCACTTAATCTTACTAAAGTATCAATAACCATGGTATTGGCTAATGCAGTTGGTGCATAGGTTGCATTGGCAAAAAACATGACACCGATACCGTATTCAGGAAGGATCACCCAGTTGCTACCAAAGCCTGGTAAGCCACCAGTGTGACCAATTGTTTCACGTCCATCTCCGTCTCTGCTCCAACGCAAACCATAGGCATAAGCAGTGGCCAATGGTGATGGTCGGCCACTTGGATATTTATAATTGGCATTCAATCCAGAAATGCGCCAAGGCTGATGCATTTCTCTGATCGAACTTCTCTTAATGATACCATTCTCTGCATCATTTCTTGCAGGCCATGCTTGCTCGTGCAATGCCACATACTTCGCAAATGATTCAATCGAAACAATCATTCCACCCATCGCTCCATAAATACCATCGTGCAACATCGGTTGCTCCACATATTTATTATCCAACCAACGATACCCCTTTGCTAAAACATTGGTAGGAACTTTTGTGTATTCCCATTCAGCATCTGTCATTCCAAGTGGCTTCCAGATATGCTTTGCGATATAATCACTATAGTGTGTAAGCGTCTGTTGTTTAATGATCATTCCCAACATCGCGAATCCCATATTACTATATTCATAAGTCACACCAGGGACATTCGAAAAACTAATGCCTCCTTCTAACATGTCTTGAAAATCATCTTCAGTTACTGCAAGCTGACGGTCACCCCATGGATTATCTTCCGGAAATCCTGCGGAGTGTGTAAGCAAATGACGAACAGTAATCAATGGCGCATCGGCAGTTAATTGTTTTCCCTTCATTTCAGGTAAATAGGACTTGATAGGCTCATCCAATTTTACTTTATTCTCATCACGCAATTTTAAGATGGCCATCGCAGTAAAACTCTTGCTCATAGAAGCAATGCGAAACATTGATTTGGTTGTAGCAGGAATTTTATTTGCCAGATCAATATATCCACCCGCACCTGAGTACACTAATTTTCCATCCAATACAATTCCAAATGAATAACCAGGTATATGATTTTTTTCTGCATAGTCTTTATACAAACTTTCGACCAGTGGATATAATGCAGCGATTTTTTTCTCGCGGTCAGCATCCGTAAAAACTGCAGGTCTATATTCCTTTGGTTGTGCGTTTAGAAACAGCTTACTTGTAAATGCAAAGCAGCAAAGAAAAAGAATGATTGATTTAAAACTAATGCGTGGGTTCATAGATTTTATTTGATCTGAAATAATTTAGTAAGCCAATAATTTTTCGATACTATCTCCAAGGCGACTCTTCGCCATATAATTTTTTTCGAGCTCTATATTGAATGGAATAGGTGTATCAAGTGATGCACAACGCATCACTGGTGCATCCAGCAATTCGAAACAGTGTTCACTGATCCATGCGCTGATCTCGCCGCCGAAGCCACCCGTTAAATTGTCTTCATGCAACACCAATACCTTTCCAGTTTTTTCAACTGCAGCTTTGATGGCATCATAATCAAGTGGCGCTAAAGAGCGCAGGTCGATGATATGCAAATCAATTGCGGGATTTTTTTCTTGATAGTCTATCGCCCAATGAACTGCAGCGCCATAAGTAATGATACTCAAATCAGCTCCTTCTTTCACTGTTTTTGCTTTTCCAATTTCAACAGTATAATAATCAACTGGCACTGGTCCGCTAATACTTCTATACAATCCTTTGTGTTCAAAGAACATCACCGGATTAGGATCGTTGATGGCCGCAATTAGCAGGCCCTTTGCATCTGCAGGAGATGAAGGATACACTACTTTTAAACCAGCAACGTGCGTAAACCATGCTTCATTGGTTTGAGAATGAAATGGCCCAGCACCCATACCACCGCCACAAGGCATGCGGATGACGGTGTTTGCGTTTTGGCCCCAGCGATAATATATTTTAGCGAGGTTGTTGACGATCTGATTAAAACCTACGGTAACAAAATCGCCGAACTGCATTTCCATCACTGATTTAAATCCTTCCAAACTTAAGCCAAGTGTTACACCCACAATCGCACTCTCGCACAAAGGCGTGTTGCGCACTCGGTCTTTCCCAAATTCTTCTACAAAGCCTTCTGTAATTTTAAATGCACCGCCATATTCTGCAATATCTTGTCCCATTAAAATCAACTCACTGTCGATTTCCATACTCTGTTTGAGTGCTTCCTGAATCGCATCCACAAATCTTTTTTCAGGTGCATGAATATGATCCACTTCATTTAAATCGCGTGAGTTAGAAACGGGCACAGGTGCAAAGACATCTTTCAATTCCTCCTGTTCGTCAACAATAAATTCTTGTGCTTTGAATGCTTCGAGTAAATCTGCTTCGATCATTTCTTTGAAGTGATTGCGCACTTGAGCTACTTGCATTTCGTTGATCACCTCTGTGGCAACCAAGTATTGTTCATAATTTTTAATCGGATCTTTTCTTCCCCACTCTTCTAATAATTCTTTTGGAACATATTTAACACCACTGGCTTCTTCGTGACCTCGCATGCGGAATGTCATGCATTCAATAAAATAAGGTCTTTGATGTTCAATACAATATTCGCGAACACCTTTGATCGTATCATACACTGCCAACACATCATTCCCATCAATGCGCACACCTTCCATGCCATAGCCCTTGGCTTTATCAACCAAACGAGCGCAACGATATTGTTCGTTCACAGGTGTGCTTAATCCGTAACCGTTATTTTCAATGATAAATAGTACAGGCAAATTCCAAACAGCAGCCACATTGAGTGCTTCATGAAAATCTCCCTCGCTAGTTCCGCCATCACCAGAAAAGGCAACGGCCACTTTTTTTTCTTTTTTTAATT
Organism: Bacteroidota bacterium; assembly: GCA_026391125.1. Lineage (GTDB taxonomy): Bacteria > Bacteroidota > Bacteroidia > Chitinophagales > Chitinophagaceae > Sediminibacterium. The sequence goes on along the minus strand of JAPLEO010000086.1, from coordinate 38,629 downwards.
GATAAGCGAGTGCAACACCATCGGCGAGCGCTAACTGCGGACCCAAATGCGAGATCATACCACAGATATGATGGTCCTTCGTGCCAAAATGAAAACTTCTTTCACGACCCTTACTATATCCTTCTTTATTTCCTTGCCATTGCATGAATAATTTTTGAAGGGGCATATTTCGAGCAGTAAACACGCCGAGATTTCTGTGTAGCGGCATCACCCATTCATCTTGATCAAGTGCCATGGTTAATCCAACAGAAATAGCTTCCTGACCAATACCACTAAACCATTTGCTGATCTTTCCTTGCCTGAGCAATACCAACATTTTTTCTTCGATCATTCGAGGCAATAAAAGTTGCTGATATATTTCGATGAGTTGGTCGTTCGTTAGGTCATTACGATTGAATTGCATAGAAGCGAATTTGGAGCAACTAAGTTAGGGCATTGAACCGTTGAATTAATCCACAAAAAAGCCCCAACCTTGATAGATTGGGGCTTTTGAATAATCTTTTTAAATTACTTAGTTCCTACTAGTGAGTTTGCTCAATAATTTGAGGATCTCAATGTATAACCAAACGATGGTAACGAGTAAACCAAATGCTCCGTACCACTCCATGAACTTAGGAGCGCCTCTTTCAGCACCTTGTTCGATCATATCAAAATCCATGATCAAGTTTAAAGCGGCAATTGCCACAATAAACAAACTGATACCGATGCTCAATAAGCTATTGTCGTACATGAAACTTACGTTCACGCCGAACATATTCAATACCAAAGTGATCAAGTAAAAAATACCGATCCCTAGTGTTGAAGCGATTAAAACTGATTTGAATTTTTCTGTTGCTCTGATCACTCTAAAATTATACAACAAGAACATTGCGATGGCTACACCAAAAGTTAATCCAACAGCTTGCATTACAAGACCTGGATAACTTTTCTCGAACATAGCGTTGAAGATGGCAGAAATACCACCAATGAATAAGCCTTCGAGTAAGGCGTACAAAGGCGCCAAGAAGCCAGCCCATGTAGGTTTGAAGGTAATTGCAATTGCAGCGATCAAGCCACCGATCATACCTACTAACATAAGAACCTGCATACTACCAGGGACTTTCTGATCAAACACTTGCCAGTTATATGCGGCACCTGCAATGACCATGAACATTAAGAACCCAAATTTGTTAATCGTACCACGAACGCTCATCACACCTTGATTAGCTGCTTCTCTCGAAGCTGTCTTATCAAACATTTTCTCCGTTAAGGTTGGATTGCCAGATTTAAAAATTGCCATAGAATTTATTTTTTTATAAATACAAATATACTAAAACTTATTTCGGTGCCCTAACGGCAGTCCTTTATGAAAACTTAAAATTGATAGTCGGTATTTATTTTTTGATGCCTGGATAATGGTCAACCGTTTCAAAAACGTATCTCGGATTTTGTTTAATGATCTGTATAAATTTTACCAATGATGCACTATCGGCAGGGCGTTGAAACATGCGATCGTGTGTTAAGATCATTACATTTTTTCGGATATGTTCGTTATGTCTTGAGAATGCACTATCCACTTCAGCAGCCAATTTTTCTGGACTTTGAACTGGGCGAGCGTCTTTATGGTTAAAATTCCATTCTAGATCCCATCCAATTACATTAAAACCAGCACTATCTAGGCGATGGGCTACCGCACTCACTAAATGACTTGTTTTAAAATGATTTTGCAATACCCAACCCCCATTACCCGGAAGGCGTATGATTTTTTTAGGCACTTGAAGGCTGTCTTGCGCGCGCATAAAGTTTTCAAAAGCCATATCGGGATGCTGGTAGAAATATTTGTAGTGCTCCATCGTATGGTCGAAGCTATGGTTGGCTAATAAGAACTGCGGGTAATCATTCCGGATCATTCCAACCAATTGTTTACCATCGCGTTTGCGTTGTTGGTGCAGTGCCACCATAAAGAAGGTAGCCTTTACACCTTCAGCCTTACATATATTATAACAAGTAAGGGTACCGGGCTGCGGACCATCATCGAAAGTTAGGTAGACATACAATTTATTAGAGTCGGCCACAAATGCCTGCTCTGGTGGTTTGGGTGCTGTGCCAGTTTTGTCCAAATAGGCTTGTTTTGCCGAATCAGCTAATAATGAATCTTTTTCGGCAGTTACAGCTTCCGTGCTAGACGTGTTATTGCAGGCAGCAAATCCGATCAATCCTAATAATCCCATTCCCATCCATCTAAAACCTTTCTTATACAGGTACATATAATCATTTATTGATTAGCTAAGATAAAGCAAGGATCATACCCATTTTTGCACAATTTGTTAGGAAAGCCATAATTGCAGCAGAAAATGCGAAAAATCAGCTTTGAAACATCGTTTTGGACGTATCTTAGCATACTTTTTTACAAAACAGCAACGATTTGCTGACCGAAAAGTCCTTAAATAATCATGTATTGCTTGCTTTGGCAGCAATTTAGAATTGTACCTAATGACCAGAAAAGAAGAAGTACTACAAGACGTAGTAATCAAGTTTGCCGGAGATAGCGGTGACGGAATGCAGTTAACCGGACAACAATTTACCAACAACACAGCGATGCTAGGAATTGACCTAGCCACTTTCCCGGATTTCCCGGCAGAGATTCGTGCTCCTATCGGAACATTGGCTGGGGTGAGTGGTTTCCAATTACACTTTTCAAGCGCAAGAATTTACACTCCCGGCGATGATTGTGATGTATTAGTTGCTATGAATGCTGCGGCATTGAAAGCCAATTTAAAAAGCATCAAGAAGGGTGGAAAGATCATTGCAAATATTGATGGTTTTGATAGCAAAAATTTAAGACTAGCTAATTATCCAGACGGAGTTAATCCTTTAGAAGATGATAGCTTGGCTGGATATGATGTAACTAAAGTAGACGTTACCAAATTAACACGAGAGTCTTTGAAAGACTTTACAGAACTAGGTGTTAAGGAACGCGACCGTGCAAAGAACATGTTTGTATTGGGATTGATCTACTGGATGTACAATCGTAATCTGGAAACAACTAAAGAATTCTTGAAAGAGAAATTTGGTAAGAAACCAGTGATCTATGAGAGTAATGTGAAAGTATTGCAAGCAGGATATAACTATGGTGATACCACTGAAAGTTTCACTACTCGTTACAAAGTAGAGAAGTCTAAGATGGAGCCAGGATTATACCGAAGTATCATGGGTAACCAAGCATTGAGTTATGGTTTAATTGCAGCGAGCGAAAAAAGCGGATTGCCTTTATTCTTAGGCTCATATCCGATTACTCCAGCAACTGATATCTTACACGAATTAGCAAAATATAAAAGCTTTGGTGTACGCACCTTCCAAGCAGAAGATGAGATCGCTGCCATTTCTTCAGCCATTGGCGCAAGCTATGGTGGAGCATTAGCGATCACTACTACTTCTGGTCCGGGTATGGCTTTAAAAGCAGAAGCAATGGGCTTGGCGATGATGTTAGAGATTCCGTTGGTGATCGTAAACATTCAGCGTGGGGGACCATCAACAGGTTTACCAACCAAGACTGAGCAGAGCGATTTGATGCAGGCTTATTATGGTAGAAATGGAGAGTGTCCGATGCCGATCATTGCCTCTTCAACTCCGAGCGATTGTTTTGATGTAGCCATCGAAGCATGTAGAATTGCTTTAGAGCATATGACACCAGTGATCTTATTGAGTGATGGATATATTGCCAATGGTGCAGAGCCATGGAAGTTCCCTAAATCGGCCGATTTAAAACCGATTGTTGTGAACTTTAAGAAAAATAAAGATGATGGTGATGCAAAGTATATGCCATACAAGCGTGATGAAAAATTAGTTCGTCCTTGGGCAGTACCAGGCACAGCAGGTCTAGAGCACCGCATTGGTGGATTAGAGAAGCAAGATGTAACAGGTAATGTTAACTACGAGCCAGAGAATCACCAGCACATGATCAAAGTTCGTCAGGCGAAAGTTGATAAGGTTGCAGATTATATTCCAGCACAAACTATTGATAGTGGTGCAGAGAAAGGTAAAGTATTGATCTTAGGTTGGGGTTCAACATATGGCGCTATTAAGAGTGCTTGTCAAGAGTTACATGCTGATGGCCTTTCTGTGAGTCACGCGCATATTCGCTACGTACGTCCTTTCCCTAAGAACCTAGGCGAGATCATCAAAAACTTCGACAAGGTTTTGATTCCTGAGATCAATAACGGACAGCTAGTAAAGATCATACGTGATCATTACAATGTTGATGCTATTGCTTTCAACAAGATGATGGGTATTCCAATTACTAAGTCAGAGATCATTGACGAGGTAAACAAACTATTAAAATAGTAGTTACTTAAAAATACAAAAGAGAATCCCACACAAACAGATTCTGTTTTAACAAGAAGCAATCCTGAGTAAGGGTTGCTTCTTTGTTTGGGGGGATTGCTGCATCAATAATTTGACATATTGTCACATTCATTGACAACTAAGTCAACTTTAGTTGAAATATGGAATCAGTGTAGATCGGTTCTAACTGAGGAATTACTTTGCAGGGGAGTATTCTTATATATTCTAATTAAAAAAATTGGTCAGGCAAAAGCAGTTTTAATTTCTTCGATTCTGTTTGCCGTGTTGCATTGGCTCAATGCGGGGGTCTGGGGTAACATGATACAAATGATGGTTGTGTTCAGTTTTACATTTGCAATGGGCTTACTGTTGGCATACGCCTATGCAAGAACATTTTCATTGTGGATTCCCTTTGCGATACATTTTGGCTGGAATCTGACCCAGAACTTTATTTTCCCTGACACTGCAACTGGCAATCATATCTTTATTGTAGCGGCACCAGCACCCATTGTAACTGTTTCCTATTTGGCTTTCTTTACAATGCTTTTGTTGCCGAAAATGGCTGTTCTTGTGATTGATTATTTAATTGTAAAAAGTATGCGATGGAAAAATTAAAACTGCTTTCAATAGTATTTCTTCTATTCTCAATTAGTTGCCGCTTAGATTCCCATGATGTTTCAGAAACAAATATGAAATACCAATTTGATCAGCGGATAATCGAAAAACTTCCGATTTATGACAGCTTAGCTACTGCAATTTTGGAAAAGCTCAGTTTTTTTCAACAACAAATCAATCAAAAAGATTCCTATCGTGCTTACAAATACATACCAAGTTCAGATGAACCAGACGTGTTCAAAAAATTGCCCCAGGAAATCGCGCCTAAGATTGATAAGTTCTTCAATAGTTTAGGTAAAGATTTTATTTATGGTTTTGATGTTTTCAAAGACAGCACCATTAAGATCCGGATTAGAAATAGTTTATCAGAAAATTCACCAGTTGAAATTGAAGAAAATTTATCTTATTTTCCAACAACAATCAAAATTCATCATAAGGAAATGCCAGTTCGAGATACTATTTTAAATACGCACTGGCAATACTGGGTTCGATTTAATAAGCAGGGTTTAATTAGAGGGCTATAATTTGAAGAGCCCTAGATAAGAATTTGATCACACAATAATTTATACAATGCAGAAAACAAATTTTGTAAATTAGCCATAGCCATGAACCAATCAACTGTACAAGTAAGAGAAGTAATACTTCCAAACGATAAAGAAGATGTAAAAAAACTATGGTTTGAATACTTAACTTGGGGAAATGGCCAAATGCAATTGCTATATGGTGCACATCCCCATAACCCTAAAGAAGCTGTTGAACAAGACATCGCATCCATTGATAAATTTCTTCCTCCTCATGGCAGATTGATGTTAGCCGTTTATGAAGGCAAAGTATGTGGTCTTGGGAGCCTTAAAAGCATTAACCCAGAGATTGCTGAAATAAAACGAATGTATGTTGACCCAACATTCAGACGTATAGGAGCCGGGCGAGTTATTCTTGAAAGTCTTATTAGTGAAGCTAAAAAGGCAGGTTACAAAAAAATTCGATTAGACAGTCCTAGGTTTATGGAAGCAGCACATGCGCTTTACAGAAGTTTCGGCTTTAAAGACATTCCAGTATATCCGGAGGTTGAAATCCCAGAGGAGTTTAGACAGTATTTGTTATTTATGGAATTAGATGTATCCTAATCAAAGAGTTATGGAAAAAGTAATCATTGCGGAAAAACTAAAATTGTTTTCTGAATATTGGAGTCCGAAAATTGTAGGTGAGCTCAATGGTCAACACGTTAAATAGGTGAAATTTTTCGTAACTTTATCCCTACCCTCTTAAAGATCAAATCAACCAACAAATACGCCATTTATGAAACGTAATGCTTTGCCATTTTTGGTTTCCTTACTACTCTTCATTCCAACTTGTTTCGTAGCTGCACAAACCAGTAAGGACCAAGCAACGCAGCAAAAAATTGCTGCAGTGATTAAACAGCTAACACTCGAAGAAAAAATTGCGATGCTCCACGCCAATGGGATCTTTGGTACTGCTGGCGTACCTCGTTTGAATATTCCAGGATTGATGACCGATGATGGTCCGCTGGGTGTACGCGAAGACGTGTTGGAAGGCTGGGGTTCGGCTAAATTAACAACCGACTCTGCAACCTACTTCCCTAATGGCTCTGCACTAGCTGCTACTTGGAACCCTGCACTCTCTTACGATTATGGTCGTGCAGTGGGAGAAGAAGCCAGAGCTAGAAAAAAATATGTGATGCTGGCTCCTGCATTCAATATTGCTCGTACGCCACTGAATGGTAGAACATATGAATACCTATCTGAAGACCCCTACTTAAATGCGAAATTGGCTGTGCAATCTGTGAAAGGAATTCAAAGTCAGAATATTGCTGCCTGCGTTAAACACTACGCATTAAACAACCAAGAAATTGCACGTGGTAGCGTAAGTGTTGAAATTGATGAAAGAGCTATGCAAGAAATTTATTTGCCAGCTTTTAAAGCAACCATCATAGAAGGTAATGCATGGACCATCATGAGTGCTTACAATAAACTCCGTGGTGTTTACTGCTCTGAAAATCCATACTTGCTTAAAACCATTTTAAAAGAGCAATGGGGCTTTAAAGGAATCGTGATCAGCGACTGGGGTGGCACACATACAACTGTTGCTGCTGCAAACAACGGACTAGACCTAGAAATGGGTTCTAATCCTCCATATAACACCTATTATTTTGCCGACCCATTGCTCAAAGCAGTGAAAGAAGGCAAAGTAAGTGTAGCAACTATTGATGAAAAAGTGGGTCGTATTTTATGGGTCATGTATCATACCACTATGAGTGAAAATCCACCAGCAGGCAGTATCAATACTGCAGCACATAGTAAAACTGCATACGATATTGCAACAGAATCAATTGTGCTTTTGAAAAATGAAAAAAATATGTTGCCACTCAACACTGCAAAAATTAAATCTGTAGCAGTGATTGGTGATAATGCCATCCGTACAAATCACTTAGGTGGCTTTGGAGCTGGGGTAAAAGCAAGATATGAAATCACTCCTTTAAAAGGATTGGAAAACAAATTAGATAAAAACACTACCATCAAGTTTGCACAAGGATATCGTGCGATCGTGAAATCAAAAGAGAATTTTAATGCAATAGAAACATCAAAAGCAGATCCAGCGCTGATCGCAGAAGCTGCAGCATTGGCTAAGTCTTCTGAGCTTACAATTCTTTTTGTAGGCGCTAACCGTGACTATGAAAGTGAGAGCAGAGACAGACCAGACCTATCGCTTCCTTTTGGTGAACAACAATTGATCGATGCCGTTTTGGCTGCGAATCCAAATACGATCATCGTTGTAACTGCTGGTGCACCATATGCGATCAATAAGGTCAAATCACAAAGCAGCACTATTGTATGGAACTGGTATAATGGTTCTGAAAATGGAAATGCTTTGGCTGATGTTTTAACGGGAAAAGTAAATCCATCTGGTAAAATGCCTTTCACATTTCCTGCTGATTTGAAAGAATCTCCCGCACATGCATTGAATGCTTATCCTGGTGATTCAGTAGTAACTTATAAAGAGGGCATCCTAGTAGGATATCGTTGGTTTGATACCAAGAAGATTGCTCCATTGTATCCATTTGGTTATGGATTGTCCTATACCAATTATGCCTATGCTGGATTAAAAACAGATAAACCTTCTTATAAAACTAATGAAACCATTACTGCTTCACTAACCATTTCTAACACTGGAAATTACTCAGGAAAAGAAATTGTTCAGTTATATGTGAGCAAACCAAATTCTGCAGTAGCACGTGCGGACAAGGAGTTGAAAGCTTTCACTAAAGTATTGGTAAACAAAGCTGGAAAAGCAGAAGTTAAATTAACGATCCCTGTAAAAGATCTTGCTTATTACGATACTAAATCATCAAAATGGATCGTAGAACCTGGTACTTATAAAATCTTGGTAGGAAGTTCTTCGGCTCAGATCAATCAAACTGCTTCTATTACAGTGCAGTAGTTGAACTTATTCGAGTTGGTATTATTCAGTTGGTATAAGCAATTAATATTGCTCATACCAGCTGAATGTATCTTTTACAATTTGAGATTTTGATTTCTTTAAGTACTCCATATAAGCAGCTGAAACGGGTGAATGCTTTTTACCTTTTAACCAAATTAAACTCCAAGTAGTTTTTATTGGCATCCCCTTAATAGGAATGATTTGCAACTCTTGATCACGCAATTCGTTTTTGATCCCAATCAGTGGCATGATTGAATAACCCAGGCCAGCCAAGATTGCCTGCTTCACCGCTTCGTTAGAAGTTAATTCCATTTTTTTGACCACCTTTAAACTATTACGTTCAATAAAGCCTTCCATAGCTTGTCTTGTACCCGAACCTTTTTCGCGAAAAATTAATGGCAGGGTTTGAAGGATCTCTTTTGATTGAAGTCCTTTCTTCATTTTAAATTGTGTGTTTCCAATTAGGAACAATTTGTTTTGCAAAAGATCCAATTTCTCCACTTGTAGAGAAGTGGGAAGAATTGAAACCAATGCAAAATCAACTTCATTTTTTTCTAAACTACTGATTACTTTATTTTTATTGGTCACATCCATCAAGAGTTCAATGCCCGAATGTTCGTTCATAAAACCCGTTAAGAAATAGGGCATTACATATTTTCCAGTTGATGCTATCGCAATTTTTAATCGACCACTCAGTTGCCCTTTATAGGCCAGGGTCATATAATTGATCGCATAAACCTGATTAATGATATTTTCTGCTGCTTCTGCAATTTCTCTGCCAAAATCAGTAATAAAGATCTTTCGCCCGATCACTTCCGTTAAAGGAATATCAAACTGATCTTGAAAATTTTTCAATTGTATAGAAACCGCTGGTTGGGTTAGGTGCAATTCTTCTGAAGCCTTCGTAACGCTCTGGGTCTGCACAATTTTTAAAAAGATCTGCAATTGATTGAGGGTATAATTCATAAATAATTTTTATGTATTTGATTATAAAGATAAATGTTTATTTATGTATTAAAAGCCCAATTTTGAGCCATCAAACAAAAACAAAGCAATGGCTACAGATCAAGTGATTCCTTTGATGGAAGGAAATTATACAAACATAGAAGCAAGAGAAATTTTAGTGAATTTGTTCCTGACAAAAATTCGTTTTCATGAAATGAAAAATTTTAGTTCAAAAGAACGTTTCGGAATAGAAGATGTAACCTCTGTAAAAAAAGTTGTTGATTTAAAAAATTCATTAGCCAAAATCAATGAACTACTAATCGGGGTAAACAAAAGTCATCAAAGAATTACCATCACATCCACTATTGATATTTCAGTTTCTGATAAATAAACGAGTATGCATATGAATTTTAGTTTATTAACAGAAAACCTTACAAATCCCGCTTTGTTATTTTTTGTTCTTGGCATCTTTGCTGTATATGTAAAAAGCGATTTGCAGATCCCTGAAAATTCATCCAAATTCATTTCGTTGTATTTATTATTTGCCATTGGGTTCAAAGGCGGACAAGAATTATCACACGAAGCATTTACAAGCGAAATATTGCTCTCCATGCTATTTGGCATGTGCATTTCATTGATCATACCATTGTATTCTTTCTTCATTTTGAAAAAGAGATTCAATGTATTTGATGCTGGAGCAATCGCTGCTGCATATGGCTCAGTAAGTGCAGTTACATTTGTTACTGCAGTCTCTTATCTGGAAGCCAACCAATTAACGGTTCACGGACAAATGGTGGCAATCATGGCCATGATGGAATCGCCCGCTATCATAATGGGACTCGTATTAATATCCCTTTTCAATAAAACAGGTTCGCATGAAATAAAAAAGGGTTCAGCTATTCAACATTCCTTAACCAATGGAAGTGTGTTGCTGATCATCGGAAGCTTAGTAATTGGTTATTTAGCAAGTGCTAAGCAAGCAGAGGGAATTAAACCATTTACGAATGATATTTTTAAAGGATTTCTTGCCATCTTTCTACTCGACATGGGTGTTACAAGTGGAAGAAAACTAAAATCCTTTTTCTCTTTTGGCTGGTTTCCACTCCTATTTGCGATCATCATTCCACTCTTCAATGGATCAGTTTTTGCAATTCTTAGCGGGTTTGTGACGCATGATATTTCCAATCGATTTATGTTTGCCATCCTTGCAGCTAGTGCCTCTTATATTGCAGTTCCAGCTGCTATGAAAATATCAGTTCCGAAAGCTAACCCCGGACTATTCTTACCAATGGCTTTAGCAGTTACCTTTCCTGTAAATATCACTATTGGTATGCCTTTATACTTTTTGATTGTTCAAATCACTTAATTTTAGTGCAATATATAATTGCAAGCAATGAGATTGCTAATTCTACTGTTATCATTCTTAATCACTAGTACTTGTTTTGCATGCGAATGTGTTATGATGCCCTTAGTGTATCATGTTCAAAAATCAGATTTTATTGCAAAGGTGAAAGTGCTTAAAGTATCTGAACCTACAGTAGATGGACAATACCAAGATGCACAAATAGAAATATTGGAGTTATTCAAAGGGAAGAAAATATCCACCATTAGAGTTTGGGCCAATTTAAAGACCGACTGTGATTTAAGAGTTTCCGAAAACTCAACTTGGTTAATTTTTGCTCAAAATAACAGTGCTGGTTTTCTTCGGTTTGACCTTTGTTCTGGGTCTTTGCAATTAGATAGAAATTTTAAATCTAGAGAGTATCCAAATGCTCAAAATAATTGGACTAAGAGTATCGAACGCAAATTATCAGTTCTGAGATACCTTAAATCAAATCATTTAACAGCCCCGAATGAATATGATTTGGCCTTGGAATCTATCGAGAAAAAGTATGAGGATCTTAGGGGATACAGTGTTCTAAAAGATAAATTCTCTGTATATCAAATAACTGTAGAAAAAAACCTTTCCATTTCAAAAGTTAAGGCACTGAAAGAATTTGACAACAAAGCGTTATCAGATTCTTTATTAAGTTACCTGAAAGTCAATAAAAAAGTAAATTCACACAAAGTGTCTGGGATCAAAAAAAGGACCAAGCTGATTATTATTTACTATTATTATGATGCCGATGAAAAAAATAAAAGTTTCATCTCTCGGAATGATCTATAAATAGCTTTGCATTTGAAAAGAAAAGTCAAGAACCCTAAAGATTTATTCATATTGATTCCCTTGTTCGGGTCAGTTGTTTTTGTGTTGCTATATATACTTGCAACCATTTATTATCCCGGTGGCTCGCAGGCTGATAAAAATTCCATAGGTTTCAGTTGGAACAATAATTATTGGTGCAACCTTCTCAATGATACTGCTATGAATGGACAGCCAAATCCTTCAAAGCCCATTGCAATGACTGGGATGCTGGTACTTTGCCTAACGATGGCTTATTTCTGGTATTTATTCCCACAAAAAATTGATCTCAACAACAATTGGAAATTGATCATTCAGATTTCTGGCTCAGTGGCAATGATTATTGCTTTCTGTTTGTTTACCAACATTAATCACGATCTAGTAACGAATCTTGCTTCATTCTTTGGACTATTTGCAACGGTAGGTACTTTCATTGGTCTCTATCGAGAAAAATGGACAAAGCTTTTTGTATTTGGGCTTTTTAATATTGTACTAGTATGTATGAATAACTATGTCTATTATAACAAAGAGCTAATCATTTATTTACCTGTGATTCAAAAAATTACTTTCGCTTCTTTTTTATTTTGGGTTTGCTGTATTGATGTACAGTTATATCGTTTCAAGGTAAATGAGAATTAATCTTCAAAGTCCTTACTCTATCCTGTGTAGCAAAAACACTGTAAGCCCCATTAAATGTCTAACTTTTAGAGATTGAGTAATATCTAATGTTTTTGATTAACGATTTATTTTTTCAAATAACTTATTGGCCATCTCTTCCATTTCTCCCTGCGCTCGTTGATCTGATTCATTAGTAAGCATTACAATAGCAATCTTCAATTCCGGATAAATCACACAGTAACTAGAGAATCCAAATGTTCCACCACTTTGCCAAATTTTCTTTTGTCTGCGCGATGTTAACTGTTCTTGCCAATTCAAACCAACCGCATATTCTTTAATGTTACCAGTTGTTACTCGATGCGACATAGACACTACCTCGTTACTTTCATCCAAATGAAATTTTAAATAACTGATCATATCAGAGACTGTAGAATATATTCCGCCAGCTGCATCTAATAATGGCGGATTGTAAGGCATTAGATTCCCTTTTTCACTATAGCCCCTTGCCAATTGCTTCGTATTATTTTTTGAAAAGATCGAATTGGTATTTATCATCAACAAGGGTCGATTGATATTAATGTCCAATATTTTATCGAGAGGTTTATTGTACACTTTTTCTAAAATGAATTTTAAAAGTTGTGCACCCGCATTGCTATAATGAAAATTGAATCCGGGAACCGTATCTAATTTTACACTTTGTAAGTCTGACAAGAATTTCTCTTTTGAATAATTCTGTTGAATTCTGCTGATCGCAAATGGCAAACTATCATAATTCGGGTTTTTAAATAACTCGGGTTGATCTGGCATGAAAAATGGAAGACCTGAAATATGACTCACTAAATGAAATAAACGTATCGGATTACCCTTGTATTCCAAATTAGGGTAACTACCCTCTAAATACAAGCGTATATCATCATTCATCTTTACCTTCCGATCTTTTACAGCCTGCGCCAGCAAAGTGCCCATGAAGGTTTTGGAAATGGATCCTATTTCGTATACCGTTTTATCTGTGGGCAAAATTTGCTTATCAATTTGCGTAGTACCATAATTATAAGTATAGGTTTCGTCAAATTTATAAATGCCAATGGAGAGTCCCACTTTAGAAGGCTGACTTATAAAGGGCATTACCGTTTTATGAACGAAAGAGTCTAGTCCTTTTTCCATAGAATTATCTGTAGGTACAGTTTTTTGAGATCTCCCCAAAAAAGGTATAAGCAGAAGAACCAGTAAATGGTAATATTTTATCATTTTCAATACTATAATTAACTAATATTACTTAAAATAAACGATTTACTTAACCCTAGAGTTGCCTAACATAAATTATTGATCATTATTATGGAAAATAAACAACCAAGTACAAAAGGGATCATTATTTTTAGTTCTATCATTTTGGCAATCATTGCCATTTTAAGTATTATTAACTTTTCGATTAATCAAACACTGAGCTGGTCGCTCTACCCAATCGGCGCTCTTCTTATGATTTGGGCAACTTTTGCACCCACAGATTTGCCAAAGTACAGATTACTAGGTTCGTTTATTGGATTTAGTTTTTCAATTTTCCCCTTCTTGTATTTGGTGGCAACACTAAGCGGTGATGGCAAATGGTTTTGGCCATTGGCAGTTCCACTTGCGCTGAGCCTTATTGTAATGCTTGGTATTTTCTTTTTCTTGTTTTTGCAATTAAAAAACAAATGGTATACAGTTGGGGCTGGCCTTTTTTTATTCGGGGTGGTCCTCAATTATATGGTGGGAGAAATCGTTACACGATATTTAGATGACCACAATATTCAAGCTGAAATTTACAACCGCGCAACAGTATATAGCTTCTTACTCGCTTCCATTTTATTTGCCTTAATAGGTTTTAATAGAAGACCAAAATAGTTACATAAAAGACAAAGTAATATTTTATAACATTCCTTTAAGGTTACTTAATTCGGTTTGCTGCTATTAAGGTTAAATAGCATTATGCAAAACCATGTAAGAAAATTCATCGCAAGTTTATTTGCTTTTGTTTTGTTTGGTTGTAATAGCGGAGGCAATAGAAGCGAAAATATGGCGGTTTCCGCCGACACTACAAGTAACAGCTATGTTTCATCATCAGCTGCAGTTGAAACAAAAACTGAGGGTCGTAAATTTATTCGAACGGCTGATCTAAAATTCAGGGTTAAAGACGTCATCAAATCTTCTTATGCCATTGAAGCGATCACAGCAAATCTGCATGGATTTGTAACACATACACATCTTTCTAGCGACGTTGAAAATATAGAACGCACAGAAATAAGCTCAGACAGTTCGCTGATTTCAACTACTTATCGTGTGGTCAATACCATTAGCATTAGAGTGCCGAATACCTTACTAGATACTACTTTAAAGGAAATTGCCAAACAAGTGATATTCCTTGATTTCAGAACCATCGATGCAGAAGATGTGCAACTGAAGTTACTAGCCAATCAACTCACTGAAAAACGGAATACACATTTTCAAAAAAGGGTGACTGATACTGGTTCTCATAGAGATAAAAAAGAAGCCAACTTAACAGCCGAAGAAATTTTGTTGATGGCGCAGGAGCAAAAAGACAATGCAGAAATAGACAATTTAAAATTGAACGACCAGGTAAGTTATAGCAATATCAGTTTATATCTTTATCAAAATCAAACCGTACAACGCGAAATAGTGTCAAACAATAAAACAGACGCATACGAACCTGGCTTTTTCTACAAACTCTGGGACTCCATTAAAATTGGTTGGAATGCACTGACTTCACTAATACTATCTTTCGCTAAAATTTGGGCATTCGTTCTTATAGCAATTGTTGTTTATTTTGGATGGAAAGTTATCAGGGTTTATAAAAACTAAAACAAAACCCCATCCCGAAATTCGAGATGGGGTTAGTTTTTCAAGGAAATAGTTTATGACTATCAGGGACTACTGCTAAAGTCCTAATAGATCATATAACGCTTTATCCATTTGTGGCATCACTTCGCATTTATTATCGAAGTGCATGGTGGCTGTTTTGTTTGCATCAAACTTTGGCCATGTGGGTAAGCCTTTATGGTTTGGATTTCCGGAGCGTGCAAAATTGATCCATGCATCACTCACTTTCTTAGATAATTCTATAGCTTCTTTTGTTCCGCCAGTCATCTCTTCACATTTTTCGATATTGTAAAATGCAAAAGCGATTTCCATACAATGCACGGCTTTGAATTTGCCGTCCAGTACTGGAGATTGCCAAGTAAATAAATACATATACACTGGAGCCGCATTTAAAGCTGCTTTATCTTTTGCCTGACGAACTGCACCTGGACGAAACATTACATCCACATCCATCAAATCTGAAGGCTTGGTATCATTGGGATATGCTTGCTTAACTGCTGCGATATAGGCATCGGCTTTATCTTTCTGCTGACTCTTTATGAATCCTACCACTTGCTCTTTCGTTGCCTTCGACATATTGGTAAATAGTGATGGCATGAATTCGTTTTTAACTGTTCCAATCATTAACGGAACATCCTTCGAAAGTTCGAAAGCTTCTTTTGAAAATAATTGATAGGGTAGATCAGCACCATCAACACTTGGTCCGAAACCACCACTCAACATATCACCAGGTTTACCTTTTCGATCATTTATATTTTTAATGGCTTTGCTAGAAATATCACTCAGGATCTGAAAAGGAATTTTTTGTAAGCTGTCAACATTGCTTGCAGGAATATTTAATAAAGTCAATACTTCTGCAGCTATAGCCTGTGTCTCTGCTTTTTCTCTCATATTTGAACGAAACGCTCCACTCTCATTAATCGCTTTGTGAAATAAGCCTTTTGCAGTTGGCATGGCCATTAATGTGTTCACTTTTGCGCCGCCACCAGACTGACCAAAGATGGTTACATTATTAGGGTCTCCACCAAAATTTGCAATATTATTTTTAACCCACTCTAATGCCATTTTAATATCTACAATACTATTATTGGCAGAGTGCTTATATTTTTCACCATAGGCAGACAAATCTAAAAAGCCCAATACATTTAAACGATGATTGATTGAAACCACCACTACATCACCACGCTTTGCTAAATTCTCGCCCTCGGTTGAAGGAAGTTCTTGTGAAGAGCCAGCAGTAAATCCACCACCGTGAATCCAGAACATGACAGGTCTTTTCTTTCCATCATTAATTCCAGGCGTCCATACATTTGCTCGCAAACAATCTTCGTTGGTATAACCCCAATCATGGTGAAATAAAAATTCACTCTCATCCTGCACAGAAGTAGTTGGTGTTGACAATGGAGCAACTGGTCCGTATGTCATAGAACTCCGAACACCCGTCCATGCTTTTGGCTTCTTTGCAGCTTCAAATCGCTTAGCTTCTGCATATGGAATCCCTTTATAGGTGAACACACTGTTGTGAATATAGCCGCGTACTTTTCCTGCATCAGTATTAGTTACCGCTACATTTTCTCCTGTTTGGAGTTGCGCTTGAACTAATTGAAATGCACACAAAATGGCTAATAAGCAAATCGATTTTTTCATATTGTCTCATTTGAGAGACAATAATAGATAATTTTATAGAAATTTGCAATTAATTGTTACTTTACGAGAATGAAAAAACAGGAGCCAAAAAAACAATGGGAATCGGCCGACTTCGAAAAGGCCTTTCTGCCGGGGCTTGCCATTGACTCTGTGATCTTTGGATTTCACGATAACAAGATGATGGTCTTGCTATTACAATACAAGAATACCAATACCTATGCCCTTCCGGGCGGTTTTATTTATAAGAATGAAGACGTGAATGATGCTGCGAAAAGGATTTTGCAAGACAGGACCAGCCTTTCAAATATCTATCTTGAACAATTCTATTTATTCGGCGATTTTGATCGGAAAGATAATTCGATGGAAACCATCATGAAAGCCCGGGGAATGAAATTTACTAAACCTCATTTCTTGTTAAGCAGGTTCGTTTCTGTTGGCTATTATGCACTGGTTGATTATACTAAAGCTATCCCTACCAAAGACGAAATGAGTGATGATTGTGCTTGGTATGATATTAATAAGATCCCTTCAATGATCCAGGACCATAAAAAGATCATTCAAAAAGCATTAGAAACGCTACGTGAAGACTTCAATAAAAAACTGATCGGTTTTAAATTACTGGGCGACAAATTTACAATGGGTGAATTACAAAAATTATATGAAACCATACTTGGTGTGAAATACAGAAGAACCAGTTTCCAAAGAATGATCTTGAATTTGAAGATCTTAAAACAAGTAGATATCAAAAGAACAGGTGCCGCACACAAAGCACCCTATCTCTATACTTTTAAAAAAGAGAAATAAATACATGGCTTGAATTGCCATTATTGATGCTGAAAATCAAGCAAAAGAATCTCGCCTTAAAATTGATACCTACCTACAAGAGTTGTATATTAGTTATGCTGATTCTCTTAATTGAACACCCACTATCAATTAGACAATAATATGTATAAATCAATTCTATTACTGCTAGCAGTATGCCTTTTGAATTCTAACTCGAAAGCTCAAGATGAATATGCTAAAGAAATTAAGCAATATGCAATTCAACTAAACGCCTCTTTCGATAAAGTTCAACACCGATCAAGCGCTTTCGATTTCAGTGATACTAACAGACTTAAGTGGAATAACCTTCCTGTAGGGTTGCGACCACGAGTTGGAACTAGTATTGGAAATATGAATGAAGAACAAAGAAGACTGGTACATAGAATTTTGTCAGCTTCTTTTAGCTCCCAAGGTTATTTAAAGGCAACTAGTATCATGCACCTCGATGAATTGATCAATCGTTTTTACGATAGCATGTATAATCGCAAAGAACTAAACGAAGAGAATTATAAATTTGTAAGAGGTTTAAAATGGTCTCCAAAAAATTATTATTTCGCATTCTTTGGTATACCAGGAGATGGAAATTGGGGTTATAAATTAGAAGGGCACCATTTGTCAGTTAACTTCACATTTGTAGGAGATAAAATATCTGTAACACCTTTCTTTATTGGAACAGACCCAGCTGAATACCTATTTAATGAGTATGCAGGGTTAAGAGTTTTGGGGCAGGAAGAGGACTTAGGAATTAAGTTAATTCAACTTTTAACCGTAGAACAAAAAAAGAAAGCTATTATGAATGGTGATGCCCCAGGAGATATTATAACAGGGGCAGAAACAGGTAAGCGATTAATTGACAAATGGGGGATCAAAGGTTCTGATTTAGACAAAAAACAAAAAGCACTTCTAGAAGGTATTATCAGAGAATTTGTTTTTAATCTTGAATATGAAAAAGCTAACATCGAATACGACAAAATCTTAAAAGCTGGTATCGATAATATTTACTTTGGATGGATTGGTGGTCAAGACGAAAAAATTGCCCACTATTATGTGTTGAATGGCCCAACCTTTTTAATTGAATTTGATAATAACGGCGGGCCTCGAAAAGCAGCGAATCATATTCATGCAATTTGGAGAGAAAAAGGAAATGAATATGGAGAGGATGTTTTGAAAAAACATTATCAAGTTGAAAAGCACTAATTAAATATTCCAATTTCTCTTAAAATATAAAGATGAAAAAAGTATTATTGAAATTCTTATTGTTGATTTTGATTGCTAATGAATTGTTAGCACAGGATTCTATCAGTTCATATACTAAACATACGTACATGATTCCTATGCGCGATGGAATCAAACTATTTACGATGGTTATTACACCAAATGCTGCCCCGAATCCGAGTCCATTTTTAATACAAAGAACACCTTACGGTGCTGACATACCTTTACCAAATGGAGATAGTATTATTCCAATTAAACTAATGGGCTCTCTCAAAGCTATGGCCAAAGAGGGGTATATTTTTGTCTTTCAAGATATGAGAGGCAAATTTAAAAGTGAGGGAACTTTTGAGATGACTCGACCTTTGTATCACTTAACAGATAAAACAAAAACCGACGAAAGTACTGATGCATATGATGCAATTGATTGGCTATTAAAAAATATCCCTAATAACAATGGAAAAGCAGGTATCAATGGCGTATCATATCCTGGCTATTTGGCATTGGATGCTTCAGTAGATCCTCATCCTGCCCTAAAAGCTAGTTCGCCCCAAGCCTCACCCGCTGATATGTTTTTAGGAGATGACTTTCACCATAATGGTGCATTCCGTTTAAGCTATGGATTTGAATATAGTTATTTGGTTGAGAATGATGCAACTACTAATAGCGATTTTCCTTTCCCTTCATATGATTTGTACAATTGGTATTTACAATTAGGTTCTCTGAAAAATGTGAATGAGAAATATTACCACAATCGACTACCATCATGGAATGATTTTGTCAAACATCCAAATTATGATTGGTTCTGGCAAAAAGCATCCACACTAAAATCGATACACAAAGCTGAAATCCCAATGATGCATGTTGGTGGATATTTTGATCAGGAAGATCTAAACGGCCCACAGGTGCAATATGCACACATGGAAGCCCAGGATAAAACAAATAAAAACTTTATTGTGTTGGGGCCATGGAACCATGGGGGCTGGGAGAGACAAAAAGGAGATAGTTTAGGTAAAATTAGTTTCGAGAGTAATACAGCAGAATGGTTTCATGCATATGAAAAGAGATGGTTTGATTATTGGCTAAAAGGTAAAGGAGATGGAAAATTTGATGAAGCCAATTGTTTCCAAACTGGCAGTAATGTTTGGAAGACCTATAACACTTGGCCTCCAAAAGAAGCAAGTATTCAAAAACTCTATTGCCAAGCTAATAATACTGCTAGCTTTTCTAAGCCTTCCACATCAGGAACAACAATACAATATATTAGCGACCCTGCACATCCTGTACCATATCGAGCACTTCCCATTGAAGCAACTTATGGCGAAGGTAGTAGATGGTATCCTTGGCAAACAGAAGATCAAAGGTTTGTAAGTACCAGACCTGATGTTGTGAGTTTTATTATGGACAGTCTGACTTCAGATTTAACCGTTACCGGAAAAATATCTGCACATATTTTCGCGAGCAGTACTGGGTCTGATGCAGATTTTATAGTTAAGCTCATTGATGTATATCCCAATTTTAATAAATCAGATCTATCTATGAGTGGGTATCAATTACCTGTAACAAT
Source organism: Bacteroidota bacterium (assembly GCA_026391125.1). Lineage (GTDB taxonomy): Bacteria > Bacteroidota > Bacteroidia > Chitinophagales > Chitinophagaceae > Sediminibacterium. Next base: position 18,365 of record JAPLEO010000086.1, on the reverse strand, counting down.
GGAAGTACTACGAGGTAGATTCAGAAAGAGTTTTGAAACGCCTTCACCGTTGACTCCTGGTAAAGCTGAAGAGTTTGTGATTGATCTACATACTATCAATCATAGTTTTTTGAAGGGACATAAAATCATGATCCAAATTCAAAGTACCTGGTTTCCTTTAATTGATAGGAATCCACAAAAATTTGTTCCCAATATTTTTTTAGCTAATGAAAATGATTTTATAAAAGCTACCCAAACAATTCATTGCAATAATTCATTGGCTAGTTATTTAGAATTACCAATCGTTAAACAATAATTTATCAATGAATTGGAAATTAATTTACCTAAGTCTTTTATGTGGATCGCTTTTATTTACGATTCAGGCCTTTTCACAACAAAAACCTTTAAGCATTGGGGTTGTAGGACTTACTCATACCCATGTACACGGTATACTTGGAAGAGCCAAGCAAGGCGATATTGAGATTGTTGGTATCGTAGAACCCAATCGTGAACTGGCTTTGCGCTATTCAAAAGAACACGGTTATTCAATGAGTTTGGTTTATAATACGATGGCAGAAATGTATGCTGCTTGCCATCCAGAAGCAGTTTGTGCTTTTGGTTCGATCTATGAGCATTTGGGGGTGGTTGAGTTTTTTGCGCCTAAGGGTATTCATGTGATGGTTGAAAAACCACTGGCAGTGAATTTGGAGCATGCCAAAAAAATGGAAACACTTGCTAAAAAATACCAGATAGAATTGCTCACTAATTACGAAACAACCTGGTATCCCACTAATCATCAAACGCGCGAACTATTAAAGAAAGGCACAATCGGCGACGCAAGAAAAATAGTAGTTCGTGATGGACATCGTGGCCCTAAGAAACTTGGAATCACGCACGAATTTTTAGATTGGCTAACTGACTCTACCTTAAATGGCGGCGGTGCCATCATTGATTTTGGTTGTTATGGAACTAACCTTAGCACCTGGTTAATGGATGGTAAGAAACCAAATTCAGTTACCGCAGTTACACAACAATTGCAGAAAGAAAACAATCCCAAAGTAGACGACGAATCAATCATTATTTTAAACTATGATCACGCCAACGCAATTGTTGAGGGCTCATGGAATTGGCCGATAGGGAGAAAAGACTTAGAAGTATACGGACTAACTGGCGCCATTTATGCCGATAACAAATATCAACTTCGTACCCGCATGGCTGAAGGATATGATGGCTTTAAAGAAGAGATTTTTAAACTGAAAGACCTCGATTCACCCAATAATGATCCATTTGCTTACTTTGCTGCAGTTATTCAAAAACGTATTAAGCCTGAGCCCTATGATCTTTCTACTTTAGAAAATAATATGGTGGTGATGGAAATTTTAGATGCCGCTGTGCGCAGCGCTAAAACCGGTAAAACAATACAATTAAAATAAAATGAAGAAAATTTTTCTACCGCTTACAATGATTTTGGTGTTGATCATCTCTTGTAATAATCAACCAACATCTCCTTTGATTGGAACCTGGCAATTAGTTGCTGCTACTAGTACAGAAGGGTCAAAAACAGTTTCTACTTTTGATCCGAAAGTAAAGATGATCAAGATCATTAATCCAACACACTTTTCTTTTTTTAGTCACCCTATACCCAACAACAAAGACACCACCAATATTAATTTCAGTGCAGGCGGTGGTCCATATACTTTAAAAGACAGCAACTATACGGAGCACTTAGAATATTTCATCGACAGAAAATGGGAAGGCAATAGTTTCGATTTCGTCGTTAAATTTAATGGCGATACACTCATTCAAAAAGGCATTGAAAAAGTAGAGGGTTTGGGTATCGATCATATCATCGAAGAGAAATACATTAAAATAAAAAACTAAATTAAAACTCATGGCAAGAACAAGTACTTATTTAAATTTCCCGGGTTATACTAGGGCTGCTTTTAAATTTTATCAGTCCATTTTCGGTGGCGAATTCATTGGTGGAATTAATCTCTTTTCACAAATCCCAATACCAGAAGGTCAGCAACCCATTCCTGATTCAATCAAAGATTGCATCATGCATATTGAGTTAGAAATTACTGGTGGTTATATATTAATGGGCTCGGATGCTCCAGCAGAACTGGGTTTAAAGGTAAATGTGGGTAACAATATGCACATCAATTTAGAACCTGATACCAGAGAAGAAACAAAAAGATTGTTTCATGCACTTGCTGAAGGTGGTACGATCACGATGGACCTTCAGGAAATGTTTTGGGGTGCTTATTATGGATCCTTGACCGACCAATTTGGAGTTAACTGGATGGTGAATACAAACGCGAAATAATGTCCTATCCCATTTTTGAAGAACAGGTTTTTGAGAAGCTCGATTTCTCATCCAAATCATTTCCAACTGCAGAATACGAAAACTGTGAGTTTAAAAATTGCAATTTGAGCACAGCCGATCTTTCTAACTGTGCATTCACAGATTGCATATTCACAGGCTGTAATATTAGTAATGCAAAACTTGGAAACACAGCGATCAGAGATGTACAATTTATAGATTGTAAATTATTAGGACTAAGATTCGACGATTGCAATGATTTTTTATTCTCTGCAAAATTCAAGAATTGCAATTTACACTTATCGAGTTTTTATCAGCGTAAAATGCGGCAGGCTAGTTTCATCAACTGCGATTTGCAGGAAACAGATTTTGTCATGGCAGAATTGGTTCAAGCTGTATTTGATAATTGCAATTTATCTGGTGCCGTTTTTGATGCCAGCAATTTAGAAAAAGCAGATTTCAGGACATCTTTTCAATTCACGATCAACCCAATTACCAATAAAATTAAAAAAGCCCGTTTCAGCAAAGACAATCTGGAAGGGCTTTTGAGTCATTTAGATATTATCATTGATTAATGCTCGCATATGGACCTCGAACAATTACGCGAATACACCCTTAGCAAACCAGATACAGAAGAGACCCAACCTTTTGGCCCAGATAATTTAGTGTACAAAGTGAATAACAAAATGTTCCTACTCACAGGCTTTGAAAGTTTTCCACTTAGGTTCAACGTTAAATGCGATCCCGAATTAGCACTTGAATTACGAGAACAATACGCAGCAGTAATTCCTGGATACCATATGAATAAGAAGCATTGGAACACAGTAATCATAGACGGATCTATTTCGAATAAGGAACTTCAAAAAATGATTGATCACTCTTACGAGTTGGTGCGTGGGAAGAAAAAATAAGATAAAAGATAAACGATAAAAGTGAAGAGAGGAGACAAAGTTTGTAAGTGAAGGGTTAATAGTATATGGGCTTCGCACTTCACTTTTAACTTTACCTCTTACACGCCTCTCTTCACTTTTATCTCTTATCTATTAACTTTTACGGTTCTTATAAAATTTGCAGATTGAAGTGAGCCCACAAGTCTCGCACTTGGGAGAACGTGCTAAGCAAGTATATCGTCCATGAAGAATGAGCCAGTGGTGGGCGCGGTGCACTAGGTCTTCTGGGATATTTTTGATGAGTTGTTTTTCTGCTTCTAAAACAGTTTTTGCATTTGTGGTTAAACCTAAGCGCGCTGAAACCCTGAATACATGCGTGTCTACCGCCATATTGGGCTGTTTGTCGATCACACTGGTAATTACATTGGCAGTTTTCCTTCCAACACCAGGCAGCTTCACTAATTCATTCACAGTCATTGGCAGTTCACCTGCAAAATCTGTCATCAGCATATTTGCCATGCCAATTAAGTGCTTGGTTTTATTATTCGGATATGAGATGCTTTTGATAATAGGAAAGAGTTCTTCAAAAGTTGCAGCAGACATTTTTTCTGCAGTAGGAAATTTTCGAAAAATATTTGGCGTAGTTAAGTTGACGCGCTTATCGGTACACTGCGCAGAAAGAATAACAGCCACTAATAATTGAAACGGATTATCATAAACCAATTCCGTCTCAGCAATAGGAATTTGCTCTTCAAAATAATCAATCGCAATTTGATATCGCTCTTTCTTCGTCACGAATGTAAGATAAGAGATAATAGATAAAAGTGAAAAGAGGTTAGTAAGTTTTTCAGTGAAAAATGCACGATCATCTTCACAATGATTAAGCCGATGCGAGCATCGGCTTAGAGTAAAATAGTATCATTTGAAACATTAAATCAATAATTAAGTGGGGCAAAGCCCTTAGATTGTACACTCTTCACTCTTCACTCTTCACTTTTATCTTTTCACTTCTTCCTCCATTTTTCACTTTTATCTTTTATCTTTTATCTAAAATCTTCAAAAAGGGTACCCAGTCAAAATACGATGACTAACACCTCGATGTATTAATCTGCTTTCTTCCGAGTTGCCGCATATTTAAGAATGGCCTGAATCGACTCCGGACTAGGTGACTCTAGTTTTAAACGCTCCAAATGTTTCATGCTGAATTGTAGAAGCTCTAATTGGTCCTTGATTGAGGGATCTTCCAACATCGCTTTTTCGATCGCGGCTGCCATTGCTGGCGAAGCCTCGTTATATAAATAACTCATCAAGTCCTCCTCTTTGATTTTTTTCATAATATGGCTATGTTCTAAGAGGGCACGGCTTATTAAAAACGGCTATACTTCGTGAATATTGCTACCGAAACCGATTTCCTAAAAGAAATATTAAAAAAAAATGCCTAACGTAAAAGGGGGAGAATTATTTTATTACCGCGGTTGAATCTTCAATTGTGAAGATATCTTCACCATCTTTCTTCATCAAATACCGTTCCCTTGCGAATTTTTCAAGTGCAGCTGGATCTGTTTGCAGATCGGTCAATGTCTTACGCGCTTTATCGATCTCAGTCTGATAATAACGCTTCTTCGCTTCCAATTTCTCTAGTTCTGCTTTTCGCTCTCGCTGCTGAAAAAAATCGCGTTGATCTACGAATAACATCCATACCAAAAAAAATGCGCCAGCTAAGACGTATTTGTTCGTGAGTATTTTTGTTATTTTCTTCATTATAAAAATGTTGACAACCTGGTTTTAAAATTAATACAATCTTATATACCTAGGTTGTCAACTTATAAACAACTGTTTATTTAGTACCAAACTTGATCTTTCCTTTAGGATAGATCCCTGTGCTTCCCAAAGCTTCTTCAATACGAATCAACTGATTGTATTTCGCGATCCTATCGGTACGTGAAGCAGAACCAGTTTTAATTTGTCCGCAGTTCAACGCTACAGCTAAGTCAGCAATAGTAGTATCTTCTGTTTCACCACTTCTATGACTCATGATGGTATTGTATCCATTCTGTTGTGCCAAAGAAACCGCATTGATAGTTTCAGTGATAGAACCAATCTGATTTACTTTCACCAACAAACCATTCGCAATTTTCTTATCGATACCTTGTTGTAAACGTAATACGTTGGTAACAAACAAATCATCACCTACTAACTGACATTTGCTTCCAACTGCATCAGTCAAAGCTTTCCAGCCATTCCAATCGTCTTCAGCCATACCATCTTCGATGGATGCGATAGGATATTTCTTAACCCAGCTTTCCCAGAATTTAACCAACTGGTCGCTGCTCATTTCTTTACCATTACTCTTATGGAACACATATTTTTTCTTCTTGCCATCCCATAATTCGCTATTTGCTGCATCCATTGCAATCACGATCTGAGAACCAGTTTTGTAACCAGCCTGTGTGATTGATTCTAATACAGTTTCAATAGCCTCTTCGTTGCTTTGAATGTTTGGAGCAAATCCACCTTCATCACCAACGTTTGTGCTATATCCTTTTTTCTTCAATACACTTTTCAACACATGGAAGATCTCAACACCCCAACGCAAACCTTCACTAAAAGAAGGAGCGCCAACTGGCATGATCATAAATTCCTGGAAATCGATTTTGTTATCTGCGTGCGCACCACCATTCAAGATATTCATCATTGGAATAGGCAATGTTTTAGCATTGGTACCACCAATATATCTGTACAACGGCAAACCAGCTTCTTCTGCAGCTGCTTTTGCTACTGCCATACTAACTGCTAAGATTGCGTTAGCACCTAATTTTCCTTTATTAGGAGTGCCATCTAAATCGATCATTACCTGATCGATAGCAGCTTGTTGAGAAACATCATATCCTATTAATTGCTCAGCGATAATATCGTTCACATTTTTAACTGCTTTCAATACACCCTTCGCACCATATTTTTTCTTGTCGCCGTCTCTTAATTCTACTGCTTCGTGAATACCGGTACTTGCTCCACTTGGAACTGAGGCACGACCCTGCGCACCATCATCGGTTAATACGTCTACTTCAACTGTTGGATTCCCACGGCTGTCTAAAATCTGACGAGCGTGTACTTCTACAATGTAACTCATGATTGCTTGTTATTTATATGATTGATAATTTGAATTCGGACTGCAATTTAAGCATTACTCAGCTTTTTTGCCCTGAAATCATTGATTGAGCCAATGGTTTTGCGTAATAAAAGCTCTGTAAACCCATTTTCAAGATAATTTTCCAATTTTCCTAACAACTGGTAGCCTCTTGCTTCGTATAATTTTCTGGCATTTTCATTAAAATCAGAGACGCAGATAAAAGCATTCGGACTCACCTGAAAAATTCGATCCTCTACATAATTCATTAATTGATTACCAATTCCCATGCCCCTGCTCGCTTCAGCTACTGCAAGAATTTGAATATATCCCACAAATGCGCCAGCCATTTTGATCACTACAAAACCCAATCGCTCTTTTCCAATTTTTGCTAAATAAGCTTCCATGCCCCCTTCGGTAACACGCATCAATGCTTGTCCGTCTTCATAATTTCTTTTTAAACTGATCCAAGGTTCTGAATTAGCCATCAAAGCTGCACACCAGTTTTGATCTTCTGTATCGGTAATTCTTGTGATTGTGATTGCTGGCTGATGTGCTTCTTGCATGTTAGATTATTTAGTAAGTTCTCTGAATTTCTCTTCGAGACTATTAGATGCTGTGAGTTTTTGAAGTGTTTCGTCTGCTACGATTTGTCCCTTGTTGATGATGATGACCCGATCGCAGATCGCTTCTACTTCTTGCAAAATATGTGTTGAAAACATCACTGTTTTATGTTTCCCCTGAGCTTTAATAACATTTCTAATTTCGATGATTTGATTGGGATCTAATCCACTGGTAGGTTCATCTAAAATCAACACTTCAGGATCGTGGATCAATGCAGCAGCTAGTCCCACACGTTGTTTGTAGCCTTTAGATAATTCACTGATCTTTTTCTTTGACTCAACTGTTAATCCCGTTAAAACAATCACATCTTCAATGGCTTTTTTCTTATCAGTTAGTTGGTGTGCCCCTGCAATGAAATCGAGGTACTCACGCACATACATTTCTAAATACAATGGATTAGCCTCGGGCAAATACCCAATCTTTTTCTTTACCGAAATAGGATCAACGGCCACGTCAATTCCACACACCAATGCCTTACCAGCATCAGATCTTAGATAGCCAGTGATCATTTTCATGGTGGTACTTTTGCCTGCTCCATTCGGACCTAAAAAGCCAACGATCTCTCCCTTTTTAATACTGAAAGAAATATCGTTCACTGCTTTTTGAGTGCCATAATTTTTTTGTAATCCAACAACTTCAATACTCATACCAGGGGTTTAAATCAAATGTACAATTTGCACGCACCTATACTGGTTAATGCTTTGGTAAGTTTTTATTCAATTTCGGATCACGCAATTGCACGGGTTTTCTTTTTTTGCGCTCTCGCATATTCATCAACTCAACAATAAAAGAAAATGCCATAGCAAAATAAACGTAGTTCTTTAACTGCAAATCATGAACTCGCTCACTGTCCCATCCTTCTACGATTAAAACAAAACCGATCATTACTAAAAAAGATAAAGCCAACATTTTTAAAGTAGGATGCTTGTGGATATAGGATGAAATAGCTGGACTAAATAAGAACATCACCAACATGGCAATTACAACAGCCGCGATCATTACTTCCAAGTGTTTGGCAGTTCCACCAGCTGTGATGATGCTATCAAAACTGAATACCATATCAATCAGTAAGATTTGTATGATCGCATTTCCGAATTGCAAAGGTTTGGTTACAATACCTTCTTCAAGATCTGCATCTCCTTCTAACTTATAATGGATTTCTTTAACGGTTTTGAAAATTAAAAACAAACCACCACCCAACATTACAAGACTAGAAAGGTCAAAGCCTTTTTCATATAGTGTAAATACGGGCTTGCCCTTTTGAGAGATGAGCCAGGTTAATCCGAATAATAAAATACTTCGAACAATAATGCCCATGACCATCCAAGCGAAACGCGCTTTCTTATGGTCTTTATCGGGCAACCGATTGATAATAATGGAGACAAAGATCACATTATCGATTCCCAAAACAATTTCGAGAACCACTAACACAAAAAAACTGATCAAACTATCAATTGTTAACAAATGCTCCATACTATCCTTTATTTGATTTGCAAATATAGGATAGCAGGAGGATAGTAATGATGCTTATGAACGCATCAAATTAAGTGCCGTTCCATTCCATTCTGGGAATAGAATTTTATTTTCATTGATCTTTAAATGATTATTGGCAACACCGCTGAATACCGATCTAAAATCTGTTGTTACAGGTAGGTCCCTTCCATCTTCCAGATCTTCTTTTGCTAATGACTTGATATTCTGATATACTGCACCACCCTTCACGTCATTTCCCAACACAAATAAGCAACTTGCTCTACCATGATCGGTACCACCGGTACCATTCTGATGCGCTGTTCTACCAAATTCAGTCATGGTCATCAAAGTCACATCGTCTTGATAAGAAGCAAGGTCTTTCCAGAATGCAGCAATACTATCACTAAAGTCTTTTAAATTTCTTGCTAATGCACCATTGGTAGTGCCTTGATTTACGTGGGTATCCCATCCTCCACTTTCTGCAAATGCAATTTCTAAACCCACTTCCATTTTAATGAGGATCGCAATTTGTTTTAATGAATTACCCAATGCTGATGTTGGATAAACTACATCTTTTGCTGGTTGATAATTTTTGATATTGTTTACATTCAACATCTTCATGGCATCGAAACTTTCCTTTCCAGTTTTATTCAACAAACTGCTCGAAGTTTGATCGTATAATTCTTCAAAACTTTTTGCTGTTAAATTATTGATACCAGGAGTATTCCTCATTTGAATGGCAAAGTCTTGAAGATTACTAATGGCTAATGATTCATTATCACCATACATACTTCTAGGCAAAGCATTGGTTAAACTCACAGATCTGAATGGTGTGGCATCATGTCCCATCAATCCAGCCACCCTATTCAACCAACCACTGGAAGTGCCTTTGTTGAAAGGGGTTCCAGCTTCCATATAGTCTTGCGCATCGAAATGACTTCTTGTATTATTCGGACTACCAACACCATGCACAATGGCCATTCGGTTCTCTTTATAAAAAGGTTGAAAGGCAGCCAATGATGGGTGCAACCCAAACTTTCCGTCTAAGTCAAATAAGGATCCTTCTTTTTCAGAAGGGCTCATGAATAAACCCGGACGCAGGGTTTTTAAATTAGCATCTGCATACGGACTCACCGCCATCAAACCATCCATCGCGCCTCTTTGAAAGATGCAAACCATGGTCTTATTTTTTTTATATGGCGTCCATAATTTTCTGCTATCTGCTGCTTGTGCTATAAAGCTGGGTAGACCGCCTGCAATGCCAGTAGCAAACAATGCCAGTGCCCCAGATTTCATAAATGCTCTACGATTTACCATACTAATATTTTTATTTTCTTTGAAATTCAGGTGATCCAATGATTACGCCAGTAACATTCGCCACTGTTGTATTATTGCCAGCCAATGTAGGAGTGTTAATAGGTCTGTTTTTCTTACTCAACATGGCTTTCTCTTGTTTTGCCTCTGCACGTTGACCCATCATATCGGTTTCTGTTTCTTGTAAAGCTGGTTGCGTTTTATTGGCAGCAGCTACAATTTTATCACCAACTTTATTATCATTGATCAATGCTGTTAATCTTTTGATATTGGCTTCCTGATTTCTTTCTGGCAATAAGATTTGACTATATATTTTTAGTGCAGCTTCTACGCTTTCTGGTTCGTGATGCTGGTTCAGTGCCAATAGGTCAAGACTTACTCCAGGAATTTTTCCGGTTGCAAATGCTAAACCAAAATTCATCCGATTGAGCAAAGAACCCGTATTGATCCAGTATCCGCCGCGATCCGGGAACCCGGTTGGGGCCTGATAAAAGTAAAATCGCTGACCCATTCTGCTACACCAATTGAAAATTTGCATTGGCATTTTAACGTCTGCATTGGTAGCCCTGATTGAACTAATTGCCAACTCAAATGGTGATTTTATTTTCTCTCTTAGTGCATCTTCTTTCCAAAATTCTACACTGCTCACCATGGTCAACAAAACTTCTTTGATATTTCCGTGGTGTTTCAAATAAGTGTCAGACATTTTTTTCAATAACTCTTCAGATGGCTGGTCGCTTACAAATCTGACTGCAATTTTTTTGCACACGAACTTCGCAGTATTGGGCAAACTACTCAACATATCAAATACACGCATTCCTTCATCATAACCGCCCTTGGGTGCAAAATATTTTCCGAGAATAGTTTTGGAACTATCATCATGTTTATCGGCCCTGTAAAAGAAATCTCCTTCTGTGATAAAACCATTTTTGGCCATTCTTTCTGCACCAATTTTATCCATGATCTTTTTAGCTGCACCATCTTGATACAATGGCGTTACAGACCATCCTGTAAGTACCCTTGCTACTTCAGTTACATCTTTCTGCGTATATCCTCCATCAACCCCAAGTGTATGTAATTCCATTACTTCACGGGCATAATTTTCATTGAGGCCCTGTACCTTCTTCGCATTCAATGCCTGTTGCACAAAACCTTTTGCAGCTGCATTATTAGTGTCGGCCATGGTAGCATTAATGGTTTGCTCTAATCTCTTTTGTGCTTGTATTCTTGCAGGACGTTTTGCCAATTCATTGTTCATACTAACACTTGAAGAATTGTCTAAATATTCCAGCATAGCAGGATGTTTGGCAGTTGCTACTAATATTGTTTTAAAATCACCAAACACATTGGGACGAATGGCGTCTCGCTCGTAAGTAAGTATGAATTGCTGACACTGAGGTTTAGTGAGCGATACATTAAAATGATTAAACCAAAAATCGGTCATCACTTCTTGTAATTGATTGTTGCTATATGCTCCGCGAATAATTTTTTGATTAATGAGTTGCGTTTGTAATTCGATAAAAGGTTTGAGCCCCTGTTTCTCCATCAACATTTTGAGTTGATCGCGGTACTCTTTTTTATCTGCAGAAAAAACAGAATCTTTTTGAATAAGCTTATTCTTGATGGCAATTCTTACCACCTGTGCGGGCGTTAAATAAGTATTGGCAATGGTTTCGTTACTGAGTTGTAAAGCGTTCATGCCTTGTAACCTACGGTCTACCTCTGAATCGGGCAGATTGGCTTTTAACTGATTCTCTAACCAGTTTTCTAAACCAATTTGCATCACTTCATCTACTTCTCCGGGTTTGGCACCAAAACTAAAGCGACTCAATAAATGAGCTGCAGCCTGACGTTCTGTGAGGCCTGCTTTTTTATAGGGCAACTTGATTCTGTAAGTTTCCCATGTATGATTGCTCTGAGTAAAAGCAAACAAAACGGTTAGCCCTGCGCCTACCGTGAAAGTCCTGGCCATTCTTTTTAGTTTCATAGACTTGCTTTGTATTTGGATGCAAAAAGGTTGAACAAGTTTAATGCACCCTTAAAATACAATTTTTCTTAACAGTCTATTTAGTGCTGGGGCATTTTATTGATACGGACATGCTGCTGATTGATCCCGTCATCAGTTATCAAAGTATAGATGCCATTTGGCAAACTACTTAAGTCCCACTGATAAGAATTCGCGGTAGTTGTTGCAAGCTTTGCCAATTTCCCTACTTGGTCAAAAACCTTTATTGTAGTTGTTTTTCCGGCTGTTAATCCCAGTAATGTGATCACTCCAGTAAAAGGATTGGGGTAACTCAATAATGAACCTACAAATGCTTTGTCGGGATTGCTATAGAAATAAGATAAAGTACCTACGATTGTTTTTAATCGGTAATGATTAAATCCATCATTTGCAGCTGTATCAACAAAAGTATAGGTAGGTAATGCGGATCGAACTGCATTTGGAAGAATGGTTCCGATGGATGTAAACACTTTCGTGCTCTCATTCATTCTCTCGATTGAGAATTGTTGTACTGATGAATCAGAACTAACTTTCCAACTCATTCCAACCTTATGTCCATCAACTGTTTTAACCCCAAAATCCAATAGGTCTATTTGGTGTAGATGGGGAATCACAAATATGGGTGTTTCAGAAGCAGTTAAAGCTAACGTAGATTTCGTGTTTCTAATCAAATTAACCTTCATCGTATCTGCAAAAGCATTCGGAGTATAAATGGTTGCAGAATCCATTTTACCATAGTCTAAATTATATATAACTGAAGCACCCGTTTGAGTTGGATTCCAAATAACAAACATGGATTTCTTATTATATTCATATCGATCAACCTCGGGATTATGATTGATGTTTTCTTGAAAAACATAATCTCCAAAATTCTGATTCATCTGATATAAAAATTTTGCTGAAGGTCTTCTAGAACTGTCTGAAGTATTCACTAATCCACTAGTCCCAAACTGACCACCATAAGGATTATCATCATACATTTCATAATAGAATACTTTCGCAATCCCAGATCTTGCAGATAATAAAGCTGTTCTTAAAACCCAATCAGCTTGTGTTTCTAAAGCAGATTTTGGGCCAATGGCGGGTGCGTATTGTGCACTCTGGTTTGGATTTATATCGTAGCCCGTTTCTGTAATCCAAACTGGCATAGTATTAGCAAAAAGAGAAGACGTTTTTATAAATTGCTTTGCGGTATTTTCATAGTCAGCAAACTCTGGCGCAACACCATAAGATGCGAAGCCGCCTTGAGAGAATTTCGCATCATTCGAGTAGAAGTGATAATTGATCACATCCCAGCATAAATTAATATTTCCATTTGGCAAGTACCCTCTTTTTTCAGCACACCAATCAATCATACCTCTAATATAATCGGTAGTTGCTGTAGCAGTTCCAGCCATCACTATTTTGATATTTGGATCTGCATTTTTTGCTCCAACACCAGGTCCCATGGTACCCAAATGTCCATCATAAAATGCTGATAAATTGGCTGCATACTGCCTTCCAGACTGGTATGCATCATTACCTAACCACCACTTATCTGTTTCGTTATTGCACTCTATATATTTAACCAAGTTCAACCCAATCTTAATGGAATTGATAGGATCATTCGTCCACCTTGGTGTAGGATTCACAGAAAGCAATGCAGGGTTTACATTTTTGTTACTACCATACCGAGCTGCATATTGAAATCCTATTTTTGCAAACTCTAAATATGAACTAGGTAAATTAAAATCTTTCCCAAATTTTACTGGAACATTTTCATTGTTTTGACGGTTTACCGGATAGGAATTCTGCATCCAGGTAGGCATATTTTTGATACATGCCAAGACTTCGATATTGTTTTGCTTACAAATAGCATACATCGTATCTAAGTTCCAACTACCAGAATAACTTGGATTAAAAGTGTAGGAGCCTTCCGTAGTTTCTAACTTTTCCCAATCCAGATAATGTCGAAACCCGGTAAAAGCCTTTGCAGCATTTAATGATTTTTGATCTATCGTAGTACCATCACCATATAAAAAATCCCATTCAAATCCATTGACACCCGACATATATTTCAATGCCGTATGAGGAATCGCAGTAGAATTGGCAATTGTTGGGGCTTGATAATTTCCATAGAACTCAATCTCTGTTGGCATATTACCATAAGTATTGATCACGATGTACTTAATATTCGTAATAGGTTTATTGAGTGTGTATTGGTCTGGTGTATCTGGATAAGGCCCAGTCCATATATCATACCTTGGTCCGTAAAAAGATCCGATAGGAATTTTCTGCCACTTGTCATCGATTATATAAATCGTAGAAGGCTGGTCTTTGAAAACCCCTTCCCAATCATACATTTTGATTTGTTCCAACTGAATGATCTCGCCTGGTAAAACAGGATAAATCAAATCCCAATTTTGCAAAACCAAACCATATCCAAAATCTACCCTTTTATTCAAGATCCCATCAAAAAAAGGACCCATTGTAATTTGACTATTATTGGTTTGATACCAACGTGTGGTATCAATTGGAATTTTTCCATTCACCAAATTTTGGGCATCGGAAAAAAATGGAAGAAAAAATATAGCGCATATGAAAAGCCCCCCGATTATTCTTTGATAGTTGATCACCTCTAAAATTTGCTTCATTTTCATTTTCGCTAAGAGTTTTGCTCGCAATGGGGGCAAACAATCTACCTTGAATTCTTGTGATGAATAAGTCCATTAAACGCACTATCACATGAATTATTGTCAAAACAAAGATACTTGAGCCATCTAAAACGCAGCACTACTTTAACAAAAACGACCCAATTGGAGGCCTTTGTTGACCAACCAATTGAGTCGCGTTATAAATTATTTAAATATTACTTCTTCCTTGCAACTCTATATAGTATAGTACCCATGGCTGCAAAAAAGCATGTTCCTAGGATAAAATAACCTCCTTTTGAAAGAGCTTCCGTCATAGAATGCTCCATACTAATGGATCGTAAAAATTTATCTCCACTATCTGACCCCGCAATGAATGCGATTACCACTCCGGCTACCGCACCACCTGCCACCAATCCTGTTGCAAATAAGTTACCCTTTCCAAGTTCCTCTTCTTCAGCTGTTTTACTATCTCCTTCTTTTTTCTGTTTCATTTCAACAATTCCTCTAATAGCACCGCCAATAAAAATGGGTAATGTTGTTGCAAGTGGCAAATAAGCGCCGACTGCGAAGCTCAGCGATTTGATACCACATAATTCCATGGTAATAGCAAGAAATACGCCAGCAAAAACATATTGCCAATCTAAGTTCTGAGACAAAATACCTTTTATCAATGTGGCCATCAAAGTTGCTTGTGGAGCAGGATATTTTTCTGTACCAATGGCATGGTGGATTCCCTGACTCAACATTTCTGAAGTAGGCTTATCCAGAAATTTAACGGTTAAGCCAATTACAATAGATGAAACGATGGCACCTACAAATAATGCGATCTGTTGATTTCTTGGTGTAGCACCCACGATATAGCCACTTTTTAAATCCTGAGATGTGGCTCCCGCATTGGCCGCAGCAATGCAGATCATGCCTCCAACTACTAACACCAGTGGTTCATAGTTTTGGCCTGTCCAACCTACACTTAAAAAAATCAAACTCGTTCCCATTACAGTGGCAATGGTCATCCCACTAATTGGATTATTAGAAGAACCAATTAAACCAACAATGCGAGAAGATACCGTTACAAATAATGCTCCGAATACTATTACTAAAACACCGATCAATAATTTTTGTAAAATACTATCTCCCGGAACCTGCGGTAATAGCGTGATTAATGCAATCAATCCCAAACTTCCCCAACCCACCCATTTCAAACTCAAATCTTTTTCAGTACGCAAAACAGAAGGTGCACCTTCACCGGATTCTGCTTTCAAAGACGCCACACTGCCTTTCACTGATTTTACAATGGTAGGTATTGTTTTGATCAGTGTGATGATACCGCCTGCAGCAACTGTACCAGCGCCGATCTGTCGGATAAAGGCATAATAAACTGCAGCAGAATAATCAGCAAATTGATGCGTGATCGGATCCCATGAGCCCTTCCCTCCTGCTTTTGTAAGATCTGCTAAGTAGCCCAATTTAACTAATTGTGTAGCGATCACATCTGGTGGCACTAGTGATGACATCAAAGGAATAAATACTAACCAACTCAATACCCCACCAGCAACTAAAACGCCACCAATCTTCGGTCCAATAATATAGCCCACACCCATATATTCAGGTGTGATCTCACCACTCACTTTTGCAGAAGGAAAAAATTTATTCGCTTGTTGTGTAGCATAATAAGGTGTTTCAGCAATGACGTGCAAAACCTTTTGCAGCAAGGCATACAGAAAGGCAACGCCCAAACCCCAGAAAGCAGTTTTTGCAAAATCGCCTCCCTTTTCACCTGCTTTTAATACATCACCACAGGCAGTTCCTTCAGGATAAGGAAGGTTATCGTGTTCGTTTACAATTAAAGCTTTTCTCAACGGAATCATCAAAAGCGTACCGAGTAGTCCGCCTACAATTGCAAGAATTAAAATAGTGAGATAATTAAAATATTCTGCGCTATCGGGAGAGGATAAAAATAAAAATCCAGGTAGCGTAAAAGCAACACCCGCAGCAATACTCTCACCAGCAGAGCCTGTTGTTTGAATTATATTATTTTCAAGTATCGTTGTCTTTAAAAACTTTCTCCCCAAGGTAATAGCAATTACGGCAATGGGTATGGAAGCTGAAACTGTTAAGCCTGCTTTCAATGCTAAGTAAACAGTTGCTGCGCCAAAAATGACCCCGAATAAACTTCCTACCAAAATTGATTTGACAGTTAATTCTGGAATGTTTTTTTCAGGCGCAATAAAAGGTTGAAATGCTTTTTTTTGTTCCGACATAAGATTAGTTTAAGTACTTCTAAAAGTATGAAAATTAAAGAGGTCTTATCAGAGTTTTGTTGCGGACAGATTATTTCTTTAAAATTCAAGATTGTAGTTTACTAATAAGAAGGGAATAAAGGATTTAAGACCTAATCTAAATGGAAATATCTTTTGTACCCAATTTCCATTCTTTAGGGATTGTGAGTTTATATCCCGTTTTACTTATCACCTCATCATTAAATTGAGCGTCCTGTAATTTTTTACGACCAATTATCATTGACCCTTTCGCTACAATTGCCATTGAACTATTATGTCTTTTTGGGGGAAACGCAACGAACACCCTTTTGTTATTAAATAAACTATGAATTGATTTTATTGGTGGCGTGAGATCACTGTCACCAGATATTAACATAGCTATATCATACTCATCTTTAAACCCATCTACAATAATGCTAGTTGCAATATTTACATCAGTCATTTTTTCTTTTGCAGATTTCCAAACATTACCACAACGCTTGCATTCCACAGTTCCATTTTGGTAGTTTCCATAAATTATCTTTATATCAATACTTTCTAAAGCATCTAAGTAAGTTGATTGCCTTTTTTGTTTGTCAGGATCATTGTTTACCCTACTTGTAAAATATTTTACAGCGACTAATTCCTGATTGGGTTGTAAAAGACTGAATACTAATTTTTTCACATTCAACCATTTATAATGTCTGAAGCCTGACTCAACCATGCCAAAATAAAGGTTAAACCCATCAATATAAGCTATGACTTTTTCTTTTTTTTGATTATCTATTTCCATTCTCAATATTTATGTTATACATTTGCATTCAAGAACAACACCAATGATAGTATCCTTGGTTCGACGCCTCTAATAGAGGCGTTTCTTTTTATACAATTTGTAAGCCATTCAAATAAACAAGACCCCCTTTTTTATCCTTACAAGAAAATTTTATTAGCATACTGAAAATATTTTCTATAAAGATGGACTGGCAATATTTTATGTATTGCAAATATGACAGTTTTTGCCAATATAAATATAGCTTTATAAAATAGTCACTAAAAAAATTCTCAGAAAAATTTCTAAAAGGACTATGATATTGAATTGTAGAAACGATCCAAAATAAACGACGATCTTTTTGTGGAATAATTTTAGTGTGGTCTCCTATAATTTGAAGTTATCGAAGTAAATCCCTATTTCGAATTATTTATTTTTCTTACCCAATAAAATGAAAACTGTAATATAAGAAGTAAATATAAAAAATCTAATTCCCAAAGTCAAGTTAGTACTTGTAGGAACATTATAGAAAATAGAATACAACAAACAATGAAAAAATAATTCATAACTGTTAAATCTTAATGCTAATGAACAGTACTTTTTAGTACAATACAATTCTAAACATTCAAAATTCTTTTATTGTTTGCAAAATTTATTATAGATAAACAAACGTTTAGTATAATAAATTGATATAAAAACATTCCTAAAATATGAAAAAGGTATGCAAACCAAATATTGTTCATTCCATTTCTTTGTGCTAAGAATTGGACTATATTAAATATTCCAGAGAACCCTGAGTTGATGATAATTATTAAATCAAGACCAAATGTAGAATTAGATGGATAAACAGAAAGAATATATGATATACCAAAAAGTGAAGGTAATAGCCAGATTGTATGCTTTTTTGCAAATAGTAAAATAAAAAACACTAATGCCGCATATAAAAATGGATAAACTAAATATATTTTTA